>JBCBDI010000038.1:0-15313 GCA_038529885.1 Pseudomonadota bacterium | reverse complement strand
GTGTGAAAGTAACCGTTTGTAGCGTTTGAAATGCCTGCGATCGCTATTCGACCCTTTGCGATCGGTTCAAGGTCCAAAAGTACAGGTCGCTCTGCGCTCGAATGAGACTCGCTGAGCACGTCAATTCGATTTTCTTTGCGCCCGAATTGATCAAACACCGCCAAAAATACCGTTGAATCGTCTGACTCGAAATCTAACGTGTTGAATCCGAGTATGAAGCCGCCATCAAAGGGAACAGCGTCACCGATCTCTAAATCGCGATAGTTCGACAAGTCTTCGGCGATATCGAATACGCCATCTTCGCCTACCAGCTTAGCCGACGATTTGGAGGCGGCCAATATGATCCCGTTTTGAAGCTGACATACCCGCCTTGGATTAGGAATGCCTACATCATAGCTCCAGATCATCGATCCATTTTCGTCAATATTGGCAACCCAGTGTTCCGGCGCAGACGGTCTTCGGTTTCTGGCGAAGCTGAGCGGGATGGAGCCGACAGCAACAAACGTACCATCACTCAGTTCCGCGATATCGGCGATTTTGTCGCCTTCATCAGGAATAGATTTGAACCAGTGGCGTGCTGAACCATCACTAGTTCCATTATTCAAAAATTGAGCTTCTATCGCTTCAGAACAAGCAGATAGCAAAAACGCAAACGCCAGGAGTGCCCTTTTCATTCTGGTCTCGCCTTTTTGTATCAACGATTTTACGCCCCATGATCGCTCGACTTCGATTTCTGAACTTCAATATAACGCTGCGTTGAAATGGGAGTTAATTCAAAACAACCAACTGTCAGTATCTCATTGGCAACTAGCGGCTACGTTACGTTCAACGCGTCTTCATGGGAAATAGGCAGCGTCCTGTTTGGGGCGCTCCCCGCCTCTGTTTCAGCGGCTGTTGTGGGGCGAATCAAGGTCGTCCCATCTACTCAACCAAAAAGTCGCGACGCGTTAAGCAGTTCGGCAATTCAGCGCTGAATTCACTTTCGTTAAGTGCGTTTATCTCTGCCCCATCGGTCCATGGGAGTATTGGGGCGATTGTTGACGGCGAACGGGGGGCGTTGGAAACCCCGACGTTCACACTCACAATTTTCGCTTCGTCTCCGAAAATACTGTTGATTGTTTTCGGGGTCACCAATTGTGCCGTCTGAGGGTCGCTCAGGTCGCTAAACCAAATCAAAACGGGTAGAGTTGAATCGCTTAGTTCGAATTGGGAATTTGAGTTTAGGAAGGCCGATAATGCGCTTTTAGCCTGCTGTCTGTGTTTTCTCTTTTCTGTTTGGTGTCGTCCTAGCGGCAAATCTAGACCGTGCAAAAATACGGCTCGTTGCTCATCCTCGCATTGATGCGTTCTCCATAACGCAAAGACCACCCCATGTTCGCCAACATCGATTTGAACCGCTTCTCCAATGTAATCGACGGAAACGAACGCCCCCGGTGCTAATGGTGCATCATCCCAGTGCACGACGACTTCTATCGATCCGACACCTTCAAACTTCTCACCATCAATTTCGATGGAGATATTCATCTCTGAATTCCATGTGGCCAGTTCGCTCCGGGTGCATGAAGCCAGAACCGAAATGGCAAGCCCAATCAGTAACTTTTTCATCGAGCCCCTCCAATAATCATACTACTGATCTTACAGACGGGTGATTTCTAAATTGCGAACTGAGTCGATGGGCTTTGATTGAATAGTCAGATCGCCGTGTGATAAAATACCGGAGCACTTCCGCGTGCAAGAGGCCGGTTTAGGGCAATTCTGTTGAAAAACTCGCGGTTAGTTTCGGTAATCGTGAGATCCGATGATCCATATCGGTCTATTTCTACTGGGTGTTCGCTCTTGTAGACCGCTCTACGCGGCGGTTTGGAGAGGTGCAGATGGTTTGGTGGCGTACTTGGCGAGTTTTCTGAGGTTTTGACTTGTTGCGGCGAGGAGAAATTCGTCATTCGCTCCAGTGGGGCCGCGCAACCGTAATCGGCGCAAGCCGTGCAGGCGTTTCAGATGTGCAAAGCTCATTTCGACCTTCTTTCTATCCCGCCTGGATTGTTCGTATTCGGGAGTTTCCCGCAGACGTTTCACTTCGTCTCTGGCATGTTCATAGATCGATCGACCAACGCGTTTGTTGCGCGCGTTCGGGCAGCACTTTGGCTTTAAAGGACAGACGGCGCAGTCTGCGCTGCTCGATCTGTACATTCGCTTCTTGTCTTTTGTGATGCCTGACCGTGGTACCTTATAGTTGCGTCTCTGATGACGAAGCTCTTTGCCGTTTGGACAAGTGAAGACGTCTTCCTCCTTGTCATAGGCGAAGTCTTTGATCGTGAAGTTTGTCGTTGGCGCGCCCGGAGGCTCAAGCAGAGCGACGTTTGGTTCGATATGCTTTTCGTCGACCATCCAAGCGACGATTTCAGCGGCGCCATATGCGCCGTCACCCATCAAGCGTTTCGGCTTTAATCCAAACCGATCCTCGGTTCGGTCGATCATCGTTTTCGCCGCTTCAACCTCAGCTTTGCGATAGGCGGGTGTGGCTTCGACATCGACGATGACGGACGTCTCGACATCTATGAGGTAGTTGGTCGCCCAGGTGAAACGGGCTTGTCCGCCGATCGCAGCCGTCCAACGCGCAGTTGGATCAGTGAGCGAGATCTTCTTACGCGGCGTGCCGTCTTGATCAATCGCATCGAGATACTCCGCGACCGGGCGCGATGCGATCTTGGGATCAGACCAGTCAATGGGGGCTCCGGTCTCTACGGCATTGTCCTCACTCGCGTCCGCACGGATCATGCTCGCATCAACCGCGAAGCCTTCGCCTTTGACGAGGCCCTCCGACATGCAACTAAACACCACTTGCTCGAACAGCTTCCGGAAGAGATTACTCTCACGGAAGCGGCCATGACGTGCCTTAGAAAACGTCGAGTGATTAGGGACGCTGTCTTCGATACCTAGCTTACAGAACCATCGATAAGCCAGGTTTAGGTGGACCTCGTCACACAAACGACGTTCCGATCTGATGCCATAGCAATATCCAACAATCAGCATCCGGCACATCAGTTCAGGATCAACAGACGGACGACCTGTGTGACTATAGAACGGCTTTAGATGCGCCCGGATGTCATCGAAGTCGAGGAACCGATCAACCTTCCGAAGCAAGTGATCCGCAGGAACAATCTCATCCAGGGAGAACTCATAAAAGAGCTTCGCAGCATCTTCTTCTAATCGTCCCATCATCGCGCATCTCCTCGATCTGCACGAAAATCAGTGAATCAGAATTCGGTCGTTTTGACTCGGAGTTTTTCAACAGTATCGGGCGCTTTAAGCCCCCAGAAAAAGCTCCCAGGCGTTCTTGGATTGGGATTGTCTGCCAAATTCTAGTGTCCGGCTTTAGGAAGAAACCACTGCTCGGTGAAACTCAGCCTATGACAAGCAATAGCGCATCAGTTCTAATGCGTTATCCACAGGTGATTGTTCGCGCCTCAGTGTAGGATTAGTAATGCAAAACTGGGCCACAAAATGGGCTACAAATTGGGCCACAAATCATTTTTCAGGATTCATAAGCATTTGTTTTTATTCATTTTTCATGGGTTTATCGACTCCTACTCGCGGAGCCACTTCCCTAAATCGAGCACAAATCAGCACTGCCTGATCGCGCCGCACGTTCGCAGATTTCCCTGCCTTTTCACAAAAGCGCCTATGCTTATGTCACTGCCGCGCTATGCTCGGCGTGATGGGAAGGCTTATCGCAATATCTAATCGAACCGCGGCTGATCCGAGCGCGCGCGCAGGCGGGCTGGCTGTGGCGGTCTGGGAATCTTTGAAATCAACCGGCGGGGTTTGGTTTGGCTGGTCGGGCGACATCGTCCCGCAGACGAGCCGGGCTGTGCATCAAGTTAAAGATGATGGCGTCGAGTTCGTGCTCACCGATCTCTCTGAACATGAGCACGACCATTATTATCTGCGCTATGCCAATTCCGTTCTGTGGCCGGTCTTTCACTATCGCATTGATCTTGCCGCCTTCGATACCGAGGCCTTCGAAGTCTATGCCGCGGTTAATCAGCGGATCGCCAACCTTGTTGCCGACCGCCTACAAGAGGGCGACTCGGTCTGGGTGCATGATTACCATTTCCTGCTGATGGGCGACAGTTTGCGCCGCGCGGGATGGGACGGCCCGATCGGCTTCTTCTTGCACATCCCCTTCCCACCGCCAGAAGTGTTTCGCGCCCTGCCCGAGCATCTCTGGATCGCGCGCGCCATGTGCAGTTTCTCGGTGATTGGCTTTCAGTCCGAGCAAGATCGCTCAAACTTCACCCGCTATTTGGTTGAGGACTGTAAAGCGATTGATCATGGCGATGGGACGTATGAAGTCTTCGCCACCACGGTCAAAGTGGAAGCCTATCCGATCGGAATCGATGCGGACAGTTTCAAAGCGGCCGCCACGACGGACAAAGCCTCTGAGGCAGCCGAACGGATTGGCCGCTTCTTAGGCGGGCGATCCCTCGTCATTGGCGTTGACCGTATGGACTATTCCAAAGGCCTGCCCGAGCGATTTGAGGCGGTTGGACGCTTGTTCGACGATTATCCTGAAACCCATGGCAAAGTCTCGGTGACGCAGATCGCGCCGCCATCGCGGAGCAAAGTGGAGGAGTATAAAGAGCTCCGCCAGCGCCTCGATGAACTCGCTGGCCGGATCAATGGCGATTATGGCGACTTAGACTGGATCCCGCTACGCTATCTCGCTCGGTCTTATGATCGCGAGGAATTGGCGGGCCTGTTCCGCATTGCCCGCGTCGCCCTGGTGACGCCTTTGCGAGACGGCATGAATTTGGTCTGCAAAGAGTTTGTCATGGCGCAGGATCCGGAAAATCCCGGCGTCCTCGTCCTTTCAGAATTTGCCGGCGCCGCGGAGCAGCTGAAAACCGCGCTCTTGGTCAATCCGCATGATACCGGCAAGCTCGCCGAAACGATCCACCACGCCCTGACCATGCCGCTCGAGGAACGCAAAGAGCGTTGGGAAGCGCTGCGGAAAATCGTCACCGAGCAAGACGTCACCTGGTGGCGACAGAATTTTTTGAAAGACCTGGGCTCGCTTCAGACGCACGAATCGTAAAACGAGACAGCCATGACCGAGACCAGCAGCTCTTCTTCAGCGGCGGTGCCGCTTCTGGTGCCAGAAAATGCACTCTTCCTCGACTTTGATGGCACGCTCGCCCCGCTTCAGGATGACCCGGACACTGTGAGCCTGCCTGAGGGCGGCGATGCACTTTTGGGCAGGCTCAATGAGATTTTGAACGGCGGCTTGGTCCTGATCAGCGGGCGCGGCGTCGCGGACCTGTCTGCGCGAACCCCGCAAGCGCTGCTCCGCATTGGCGCGCATGGCTTGGAAATCTGTGAACCTGGCCAAGCCGCCGAAGCCTCAGAACAGATGCTTCCGACAAGCCTCAAGGCCGGAATTGAAAACGCGCTCAAGGGCGTACCCGGTGTGCGCCTGGAAGAAAAAGGCCGGGTCGCCGCGATCCATTATCGCCAGAACCCCGCCGCCGGACCAGGCCTCCTCAAAGACCTCACTGCCTTGATTGAAAGCCAACCAGACTACCGAATCCAACACGGCAAAATGGTCATCGAACTGAAGCCTGCAGGCGCCAATAAAGGCGCGGCGCTGCGCACCATCTGTGCACGCCCTGAGTTTAAAGACCGCCTTCCCATCATGGTCGGCGACGACACCACGGACGAAGACGCAATCCGCGCCGCGCAAGCCCTTGGTGGCTATGGCATAAAAGTGGGTGACGGCGAGACCAGCGCCGATTATCGATTGGCAGATCCGGGCGCGGTCTGGACGTGGATAAGAGAGATTGTGAATGAGCACGCTTGAACTCGGCATTATTGGCAATGGCACAGTTGCGGCGCTTATTGACCCAAACGCCTCTATCCAATGGCTGTGCCTACCCCGGCTGGATGGCGAACCGGTGTTTAATGCCCTGCTTGGCGGCGGCGGTGAGTTCTCGATCACGCTTGCCGATCAAGTGAGCGCCGAGCAGACTTATGTGCGCAACACCGCGATTGTTGAGACGGTGCTGAGATCCGCCGATGGGTCAGCCATCCGCATCACTGACTTTGCCCCACGCTTTTACGAGCGGGGTCGATCCTTCCGCCCGGCCTCGATTGTCCGCCGCATTACGCCGCTTGAGGGCATGCCACGCATCACCATCAATCTGAAAGCCGAGACCGAACGCGGCGCCCGAACGCTGCTGCGTCGGCGCGGCGTCTCGCACATTCGCTTCCCAGACTATGAATATGATTTCCGCGTCACAACCAATGCGCCGATCTCATACGTTATGGATGATCGCGAGTTCGTTCTCGATCGCGAGCTGAGCTTCATCCTCGGCCCCGATGAGTCCCTGTCGGACAATCCAGACTCCATCGCGTCGGACTGGTTGCAGCGCACGCGCCATGATTGGAAAGAATGGTCGCGTCGTCTCGCCACCCCGCCAGAATGGCAAGAAGCGGTCATTCGCGCGGCGATTACGCTGAAGCTTTGCGTCTATGAAGAGACCGGCGGCATCGTTGCCGCGCTGACCACGTCCATCCCCGAACATGCCGGATCAGAGCGCAATTGGGACTATCGCTTCTGCTGGCTGCGGGACGCTTACTTTACAGTGACCGCGCTCAATCGCTTGTCTGCGGTTGGCACGCTGGAGCATTATCTTGGCTATCTCATCAATACCGTCGCACTGACCAAAGGCGGACATATTCAGCCCGTCTTTGGTGTCGCGCTCGAGCATGATCTCACCGAAGAGATTGCTGACCGTCTGCCGGGCTATCGCGGCATGGGTCCAGTCCGATTTGGCAACCAAGCCGCCGAGCACATTCAGCACGATGTTTATGGCCACGTAATTCTGGGCGCGGCGCAAGCCTTCTTTGATGACCGGCTGCTCAGCAAAGCGGGCGAGCTTGAGTTCGAACATTTTGAGCAAGTCGGGGAACGCGCCTACCAGGTTTATAACACGCCGGACGCGGGCATCTGGGAGTTTCGCGGCATTGCCCACGTGCACACATCTTCTGCGATCATGTGCTGGGCGGCGTGTGACCGGCTGGCAAAAATTGCTGACGCCCTTGGACGCGAGGCGCGCGTGAAGCATTGGCAAGCCCGCGCCGATGATATCCGCAAGACCGTGCTCGATCTTGCTTGGAACGACTCCCGCAATGCCTTTACCGGTGCCTTTGGCGGCGAGGACTTGGACGCGTCGGTCCTCCTCATGGCAGAGATCGGCTTCATCGACCCGATGGATCCGCGCTATGTCGCCACTGTCGACCGGATCGATGAAGAGCTGCGCGTTGGCAGCCATGTCTATCGCTACCGGATCGAAGACGATTTCGGAAAACCAAAGACGGCCTTCACCGCCTGCACCTTCTGGCACATTGATGCCCTCGCCCGTGTTGGCCGCGTCGAAGAAGCGCGGGAAATGTTCGAGACGGTTCTCTCCACCCGGACCAAGCTTGGCCTCCTCTCAGAAGATGTCGACACCGAGACGGGCGAGCTCTGGGGCAATTTCCCGCAAACCTATTCCATGGTCGGCATTATTAATGCCGCCGCTCGTCTCAGCCAGCATTGGGACAAGGTGGTCTAGCGGCGAGCGCTATGCGTCCGGCTCGACCACAACAAAATCATCGATTTCTTTGACGGTCTCCATGACCGGAAAGGTCGAGGTCTGCGCGATGCCTGGCAATTCGGCGAGCACATCGCCGAGCAATTCACGATAGGTCTTCATGTTGCGGGTGCGGATCTTCAACAGGAAATCATAGCCGCCTGACATCATGTGACAGGACTGAATTTCCGGCACGCTCTGCACCGCATGGCTAAACGCATCCAGATGTCGGCGCGTCGTGGCTTCGAGCTTCACTTGCACGAAGGTAACGTAATCCTGACGGATCTTCGCAGCATCAAGCACGCCCTTATATTTTCGAATATAGCCTTTGGATTCCAATCGGCGGAGGCGGTTAAGGCATGGCGTCTTGCTCAAGCCCACCTGTTCGGACAGCTCACTCACCGAAAGCCGACCATCCGCCTGCATAGCGCGCAGAATCTTCCGGTCGAAAATATCCAACTCTTCTATCATAGTACCGCTATATAGCCCAAAACAGTTAATATAATCAATTAATAGGTTTAAATGGTCTATTTTCGAGCGCTTTTGCGGAAAATCGGATCGGCGCCTCATGATATACTGCTCCGCAAATGGAGCCCGATCATGCCCTATAGCCACACGACGACTGAGTTGAGCTTTGCCGCCCTGAGCGCGGCATATGTGCAAGATGAAGCCGAGGTGGTTCGCGACCTGGTCCAGACGGCAGCTCTTTCTGATCAAAACCGCAATGAGATTGCTGAGACCGCCGCGCAATTTGTGGACGCGCTGCGCCATCCGAACAATCACCCCTCGACGGTCGACGCCTTCCTGCAAGAGTTCAGCCTCTCCTCGCAGGAAGGCATCTTACTAATGCGCCTCGCAGAGTCTCTGATCCGCACACCGGATACGGAGACCGCTACACTCCTCTTGCGCGACAAACTCGCTGCCGGTGCGTGGAGCGATCATTTGAACGCGAAGCCGGTCCTTGTGAAACTCGGCGCGGCTGGGCTGGCTCTCTGCAAGAGCTGGATCCTCACCACAGGCGGTGTCGACGCACGCCACCTTTTGGCGCGCCTAGGCGACCGAGTTATGCTGATGGCCGTCCGGCGCGCGATTGGCATTCTCGGTCGGCACTTCGTCTTAGGCACGAGCATAGACGATGCCCTCCGCCGCGCCCGCAATGGGGACGCGGCGAGCACGACCTACTCCTTCGACATGCTCGGCGAAGCAGCGCTCACGGACGCCGACGCCGAGCGCTATTTTGCAGCTTATAAGACCGCTCTCCTTCGGATGGCGGCCACCACACGCGACGAAGACTTGCATGATGCCTCGTCTCTATCGGTGAAACTCTCTGCCCTGCATCCGCGCTATGAGTATGCCAATCGAGACCGCTGCGTGCCGGTCTTAGTGGAGCGCCTGCTTGAGCTCGCAGCAATCGCCAAAGAGGCCAATCTGGGCCTCACCATCGATGCCGAAGAAGCCGACCGGTTGGAAACGTCTTTCTTGGTATTCGAGCAATTGCTGGCCTCCCCTGTGACGCAAGATTGGGACGGGCTGGGGCTCGCTATCCAAGCCTATCAGCGCCGCGCTTTGCCTGCGATCGACTGGATCATGCAAGCGACCGAGCGCGCTCAGCGCAAGATTACGGTGCGCCTAGTCAAAGGCGCCTATTGGGACAGTGAGATCAAACGCGCGCAAGAGATGGGTTTAGAGGACTATCCGGTCTTCACCCGCAAAGCCCATAGCGACGTGAGTTATCTCGCCGCCGCGCGAAAACTGCTCAGCCGCCCCGATCTCATCTACGCGCAATTTGCGACCCATAATGCGCACACGGCGGCCGCGATTATTCATATGGCGGGAGATCGAACAGATCTCGAATTCCAACGTCTGCATGGCATGAGCGATGAGCTGCATCGCATCCTTCATGACACTTACGGCGTGCGCGTGCGCACCTATGCCCCGGTCGGGCGGCATAAGGAGTTGCTCCCTTATTTGGTGCGCCGCCTCTTGGAGAACGGGGCCAACAATTCCTTCGTGAACCAATTGCTCGATGCCGAGACACCGATCGCAGACCTCATTCGCGATCCGTTTATTGAGGTCGAACAGTATGGCGGCGCGCCGCATCCCCAAATTCACAAACCGCGCGATCATTTTGAGGGGCGCAGGCTTGCCGCCTCCGGTTTGGATCTCACACAATCGCAAACTGTTGAGATGGTCGAAGCCTTGGAGCTGCCAGCAGAATTAAGTTGGACACCAAGCTCAATCGCCGAACTTGGCGCCGCCCTCGCCGCCGCTGAAACCAGCGATTGGAGCACCCGCTCCGCGCATGAAAGAGCGCAGGTCCTGCGAAACGCGGCAACACTTTTGGAGAATGAGAAAGCGCGCTTCATGTCTCTTTGCGTTGCCGAAGCGAAAAAGACCTGGCGCGACGCCGACGCGGAAGTGCGCGAGGCCGTGGACTTCTTACTCTATTATGCCAACCAAGCTGAACGCGAAGACATTGCCGCGCTGCAGCCTTTGGGCACCGTCGCCTGCATCAGCCCCTGGAACTTCCCGCTCGCGATTTTCTTAGGCCAAGTCAGCGCCGCGCTGGCAGTCGGCAATACAGTGATCGCGAAGCCAGCTGAGCAGACACCAGTCATCGCCTCTGAAGCGGTGGACTTGCTCTGTCGCGCGGGCATGCCGTCCGACGCGCTGCATCTTATCCTCGGCGGCGGCGACTTGGGGGCGACTTTGATCGAATCGGAGCAAATCCAGGGCGTATGCTTCACGGGCTCGACCCAAACCGCAAAGGCCATCGCACGAAGCCTCGCAGAGACTGAGCGCGGCGACATTCCCCTGATCGCGGAAACCGGCGGCATCAATGCAATGCTCGTGGATTCCACCGCGCTTTTAGAACAAGCGGTTCAAGACGTCGTCGACTCAGCCTTTCAAAGCGCGGGGCAACGCTGCTCGGCCTGCCGCATCGTCTGCGTGCAGTCGGATATCGCCGATGCTTTTATTGACATGCTGTCAGGCGCGCTCGACGCGCTACGGATTGGCGACCCTGCAAAGATCGAGACTGATGTCGGTCCCGTCATCGATGCCGCGTCGCAAGACCGAATCCTTAAGCACGTGAACGCGTTTCGCGCACAGCACAAAACGGTCGCCGAGGTCAAACCTACGCCGTCATCAGCGGATACTTTCGTTCCGCCCATCGCGTTTGAGCTCGCCAGAGTTTCCGATCTCAAAGAAGAAGTGTTTGGCCCCGTCTTGCACATTGTCCGCTTCGACCCCGAACAGTTCGATCAGGTCATTGATGAGATCAACGCGCTCGGCTTTGGCCTGACCATAGGCCTGCACAGTCGGATCGATGCCCGCCTTCGCCACGTCACAGAACGTGCCAAGGTCGGCAACCTATACGTCAATCGCAACCAGATCGGCGCGGTGGTGGGTGTCCAGCCTTTTGGCGGCCAGGGCCTCTCCGGGACAGGCCCGAAAGCGGGCGGACCGAACTATCTAGCGCGCCTCTGTCAGCCCGCCTCAAGTGAGAGCACACTGCGCCCAGTCTCCGAGACTGAACTACCGGGCCCGACCGGGGAGGATAATCGCCTCTCTTACGTCCCACGCGGTCGCCTGCTCTGCCTAGGGGGCGACGAACCAGGCGTTCTACAAGCGCAAATTCAACGCGTCGAAGCCACTGGCAATCAGGCTGTTACGTTGGAACAAGTCTCGATCAAAACGCTGATCGCGGCAGAGCATATTGACGGCATGGTCGCGGATGGCGCTATGCGGACCCTCGCAGCGATTGCGCTCGCAGCGCGCTCTGGCGCGATCTTGCCGCTGCTCTCCGTAAAAGACGCCGCCGAACGCTTCTATGTTGAGAAGACCGTTACTGTGAACACGACCGCTGCGGGCGGGAATGCGACGCTCTTGGCGCAGATCTAAGCGGCAAGCGTTTGCCGCAAAGCTGCCGCCCATCCCGCAACCAGGCCGTCCCGCGCTTCAACCGACATTTTAGGCTCAAAGCGCTGACCCGGGGCGCTGCGAGAGGCCCAGTCTTGTTCGCTGACCCAGCCGAGCTGCATGCCGGCCAGCGCGGCTGCACCAAGAGCGGTCATCTCCATAAAGTCCGGTCGCTCCACCGGGCATTGGCAGATGTCGGCAATGAATTGCATCAACCAATCATTCGCCGCCATGCCGCCATCGACCCGCAGCACAGACACCCCTGCTCCGTCCGCGTCGAAGGCGGTGAGCAAATCATTGGTCTGATAGGCCGCCGCCTCCAGTCCGGCGCGGACAATGTGTTCGGCGCGTGCCGCTCGGGTGAGACCTGTGATCGTGCCGCGCGCATTGGCGTCCCAGTGCGGCGCGCCAAGCCCGGTAAAGGCGGGCACGAGATAGACCCCGGCATTGTCGGTCAGCGCCGCGGCTTTGGCTTCGCTCTCTGCGGCATTGGAGATCAGCCCCAAATCATCGCGCAGCCACTGAACCACTGTGCCCGCATTGAAGATCGCCCCCTCCAGAGCATAGGCGGCGCTTCCGCCTTCAATGCCATAGCCGAGCGTTCCGAGCAGACGATTGGTCGAGCTTGGTTTTACCGCGCCTGTGTTCGCC
Organism: Pseudomonadota bacterium; assembly: GCA_038529885.1. Taxonomy (GTDB): domain Bacteria; phylum Pseudomonadota; class Alphaproteobacteria; order Caulobacterales; family Hyphomonadaceae; genus Henriciella. The sequence continues at coordinate 3,107 of JBCBDI010000038.1, read as the reverse complement.
ACCAAAAAGGCGCCGGTTCCATATGTGATTTTCGCCGTGCCTGGGGTCAAACAGCCTTGGCCAACCAAGGCCGCTTGTTGATCGCCAATCGCGGACAGGATGGGAAGCGCTTTGCCAAAGAGGGCCGGATCGGTTTCGCCGTATGCTGCGCCGCTTGGTTTCACGGACGGCAAGACAGCGGACGGCACGCCCAGCAGGTCCAGCATCTTGCTCGACCAGCCGACACTTGGGTCCGTTTCGAGCGGATAGAGCAAGGTGCGCGAGGCATTGGTAATGTCCGTTGCGTGGACGCGGCCACCGGTGAGGTTCCAGATCAAAAACGTATCGACGGTGCCGAATGCAAGATCGCCCGCGTCCGCTTTGGCGCGCGCGCCTGGGACATGATCAAGCAACCAAGAAATCTTGGTGCCGGAGAAATAAGGGTCCACCAGGAGGCCGGTCTCTTTCTGGACGAGGCTTTCGGCCCCCTCAGCTTTTAGCGTTTCGCAGACTGTCGCCGTCCGCCGGTCTTGCCAGATGATTGCGGGCGCGATGGGGTCCCCCGTCGCGCGATCCCAGACCAAGGTCGTTTCGCGTTGATTGGTGATGCCAATCCCGGCGATCCGGTCGACGCCGCCGGCTGCCTCTATCGCCTGTCGACATACATTCAGCGTCTTCGCCCAGATATCAGTCCCGTCCTGCTCGACCCAGCCATCATCCGGATAGGTGAGGCCGACCTCTTCTTGCGCTTGGGCAACAGGGGCGAATGTCCGATCAAACACGATGGCGCGCGTGGACGTCGTGCCCTCATCAATGACGAGCAATAAATCTGGGGTCGACATTCAGTCCTCCTTGAGCCGCTTTTCGCGCATTTTTGTTCTATAAATCCGGTTTTTTGGGGTTTGCCCAGCCCGGAAGAAATGTTCGTTTTCGAATACGAACCTCCAGGAATCGAATATAGCCACAGGGGTGATGCCCTGACAACACGCCAATGAATTTTCGGATACGACCTCATTTTAGTCGTTTACGAACATGAAAAGTGCGCTTATGAATGATTTTGAGATAACAAGGTCAGGTCTTTTGTACGATATCCTGATTATAGGCGGAGGAATTAACGGCGCGGGGATTGCCCGGGACGCTGCGGGACGTGGCCTGAAAGTGCTGCTGTGCGAAAAAGACGACCTCGCCGCCCACACATCCTCGGCCAGCACCAAGCTGATTCATGGCGGTTTGCGCTATTTAGAACATTATGATTTCGCGCTCGTCCGCAAAGCTCTGATGGAGCGCGAGGTGCTTCTCAAAGCAGCGCCTCACATCATTTGGCCGCTGCGGTTCATCATGCCGCATCACAAGGATCTGCGTCCATCTTGGCTGATTCGCATAGGTCTTTTTCTGTATGACCACCTTGGCGGCCGGAAGATCTTGCCCGCCACCAAGACACTCAAACGTTCCCGCGACGCCGTCTTCGACCCTCTCAAGTCAGAGTTCACGAAGGGGTTTGAATACTCTGATTGTTGGGTCGAAGACGCGCGACTGGTGGCGCTGAACGCAGTCGATGCGGCCGCGCGTGGCGCCGAGATCATGACCCGTACCGAATGCGTCTCCCTCGACGCCAAAGACGGTCATTGGGATGTTGGCTTGCGCGTCGATGGACATGCGGAAAAGCGGATCGCAGCCAAAACGGTTATCAACGCGGCGGGCCCCTGGGTCGATCATGTCGCTGGGATTACAGGATCGCGGGCGAACAGCCCGAGCGTACGCCTGGTCAAAGGCAGCCACATCATTGTGCCGTCTTTGTTTGACGATGAGCGATGCTTCATTTTCCAAGCCGGGGATGGCCGGATCGTGTTCGCGATCCCTTATGAAGATGGCCGCTTCACGCTGATCGGCACCACGGACTTGCCGTTTGAAGGCGACCTCAATGCAGTCTCGGCCTCCGATGAGGAGATCGACTATCTCTGCAAGCTCTCAAACGAGTATTTCGAGCGCCAAATCACACCGAGTGATGTCGTGTCGACCTATTCCGGCGTGCGTCCTCTATTCGAAGATCATGCGGCCGATGCCTCATCGGTCACCCGCGATTATGTGCTCAAACTAGAAGAGCAAGACGGCGCCAAAATGCTGTCCGTCATTGGCGGCAAGATCACGACTTATCGCAAGCTTGCCGAAGATGCGCTGAAAGTGCTGAAGCCAGCTTTGCCAAAACACTCTGGCGCTTGGACGGACACAATTGCCCTTCCTGGCGGTGATATTGCCGGGGCAGACTTCGAGGCTTTCGAAAGCGACTGCGCGGCCAAATACGAGTGGCTAGACGCCGCCATACGCCACCGCTTGGCACGCACCTATGGCACCAAAATCCACGAGATCTTGAAAGACACATCAAGCGAAACTGACCTGGGTCACCATTATGGCGCGGGTCTCTATCAGAAGGAGGTAGATTACTTGGTCAGGCACGAGTTCGCTCGGACCTGTGAGGACATCTTAGAGCGCAGAACCAAACTCGGTCTGCACATGAGTCCTGAAGAAATTAGCGCACTTCGAGATCATTTTGATCCTCGTTTAGTCGCGTGAATACCGGTGCCAGCCCAGGCACCACATCAATAAGTACCCAAAAAAAAACTTTAGGGAGGAAACCAAAGTGGGACACAAATTGAAATTTGCCGTCAGCGCGAGCGTCGCCGCATTACTTTGTAGCGGTGTTGCCATTGCGCAAGACGACACAGATGCAGACGCTGCAGAAGAGCGAACCCTGCAAACCGTCACAGTAAAAGGCATCCGCGGCAGCTTGAAAGCGTCATTGGATGTGAAACGTGATGCCAACCAAATTGTGGACGCCGTATCGGCTGAGGATGTCGGCAAGTTCCCAGACGGAAACGTCGCGGAATCGCTCCAGCGCATTACGGGCGTCTCGATTGACCGGAGCGGCGGCGAAGGCCAGTTCATCACCGTTCGTGGCCTAGGACCCGAATTCAACACGGTGCTTCTAAACGGCCGCACAATTGCGACCGATAATGATGGCCGCGAATTCTCGTTCGACGTTCTATCGTCCGACATCATTCAGCGCGCTGAAGTCTTTAAGACCGCAACGCCAAACCTTCAGTCTGGCGGCATTGGCTCGACGGTGAACG
>JBCBDI010000037.1:0-15335 GCA_038529885.1 Pseudomonadota bacterium | reverse complement strand
AGTCGAGGATTTGCATAGCTCAACTATCTCACCCGCTGCGGAGCCGTGGCATCAATGGTCACAGCCCGGTCCATAATATCGATCAATTCATCATTCACTTGGTCGACGGAGAAGACCTTCACATGGCGCAGGGACTTGCCGGTGCCTTCAATGCGATCAAGATAATCATCGGCCAAGCGCGCACCCTGCCACAATTGCAGATTACAACGATCCACCTGGCCTGAGACAGAGAAGATCCGCTCATTGCCGCTCCAACATGGAAAGCCCCATGCGAGCTTCACAGTGAGATGCGACCAGTGCGTTTTGATCACGTCCTCAAGCGCCAGAGCAATGGTCTTTTGATGAGGGTCCAAACCGTCAAAATATGCACGCACCGTTTTTGGCTTTGGCATTAAACCCTCCACCCATCATTTCGATCCCGATCCAAGTCCATAACCCAAAGTGCACCGCACAAACCATAGGTAGACGGACAATTTTTTTCGCCTCCATCAAAAAAGGCCGCCCAATGAGGACGGCCTTTTCCGAAAGAGATAATGTAGAGCGCTACCAGATTCGGATGCGCTCTTCTGGCGGCAAGTAAAGCGCGTGCTCTGGTCCGACATCGAAGGCTTCATACCATTCGTCAAAATTGCGCACGATGCCATTGGCCCGGTAATAAGGCGGGCTGTGGGGTCCGCGGATCAATTGCTGACGCAGCGCCTCTTCGCGATACTTGTTCCGCCAGGCTTGCGCCCACGCCATGAAGAAACGTTGGTCGCCGGTGAGGCCGTCAAGCACGGGCGCTTCTTCATCCGCAGAGATCTCGCCATCGCCATTTGTGTCGAGGCTCATCTGATAGGCTTTGTAAGCCATAGAGAGGCCGCCAAGGTCGCCCGTATTCTCGCCGAGGCCTAGGCGTCCATTGACGCAAGTCTCGCCATCATCGAGCGGGCAGAAGCCATTATACTGGCCGACCAAAGCATCGGTGAGCGCCACGAAGGCGGCCTTGTCTTCCGGCGTCCACCAATCGCGTAGCACACCATCGCCATCAGACTTCGAGCCTTGGTCATCAAACCCGTGCCCGATCTCATGACCGATGACGCCGCCAATGGCGCCATAGTTGATGGCGGGGTCCGCCTCGAGATTGAAGAAAGGCGGCTGCAGGATGGCGGCCGGGAAGACAATCTCATTTCGGTTCGGGCTATAATAGGCATTCACCGTTTGCGGCAGCATGAACCATTCGGTTTTGTCGATGGGCTGGCCGAGCTGACTCAGCATGTCTTCGAACGCCCAGGCATTCGACGCCATCATGTTCTCAAACGCGCTATCGCCGACCGACAGTCCGTCATAGGTTTCGAACTTTTCTGTATAGCCAATTTTCGGGGTGAACTTGGCGAGCTTGTCGCGCGCTTGGTCTTTAGTCTCCTCGCCCATCCATTCAATCTCATCGAGATTGTCGGCCATAGCGAGGCGCAGATTGGCGACGAGTTCATCCATCGCGGCTTTGTTCTCAGCCGGGAAATAGCGCTCAGCATAGACCTTACCGACCGCTTCGCCGAGCGCGCCCTCAACCGCAGAGACCCCCCGCTTCCAGCGCGGGCGCTGCTCTTCTTGGCCGCGCAGCTGCTTGGCATAGAATTCAAACGTCGCCTCATCGATGGCCTTTGGCAGGACCGATGAATGATCCGATAGGAAGTGCACGGTGAGATAGGCTTTCCAATCGTCGAGCTCGCCTGCGCTGATCACATCAAAGATGCCCGCGATCCCGCCGCCGGACACTTTCTCGACTTGCTCTTCTGTCAGGCCCAAGGCTTCGATCTCTTCCGCGTCCGGGGTCACCTGGCGCACGACGAAGCTTTCTTGGTCGCCAAGCCCCACTTCGGTCAGCATCAGTTCAAGCGGGAAATCGCCGCCCAATGCCAGCAGCTCATCCTTGGTCATTTTATTGTAAGTGAGGTTCCGGTTGCGCCCGACGGTGCGGTCCCAATGGGCTTTCGCGATCTCGGTTTCCAAAGCCAGGACACGCGCCGCCGCATCGGCTGGATCAGCATAGCCGGCCTGCTCTAAAAGGAAGGTGAGATAGGCAAGATAGCCCTCACGGGTCTCAACATTCTTGCCATCATCGGTGAGATAGGTGTCACGGTCCGGCAAGCCGAGCCCGGATTGGGTCATGTAGAAAATGTAGTTCTCGGTGTCTTTTGAATCGACATCCACCCAACCGCCAATCGGCGAGGAGAACCCGTTGGCGGCAAAGATCCGCGCCAGGTCTTCTGCAGACTCAATCGCTTGGATGCGATCGAGATAAGGCTGCGCCGGAGCGAGGCCTGCCGCTTCAATCGCGTCCGTATCGACAAAAGCGTTGTAATAGGCAGCAACTTTGCCTTCCAGCGTCGCTGGATCAGGTTTGGCTTCGGCAAGATCATCGATGATGAACTTGACCCGCTGCTCTGATTTTTCGCGCAACAAAGTGAACGAGCCATAGCGCGTGCGGTCGGCCGGCATTTCAAACTCATCATACCAGGTGCCATTCACGTGACGGAAGAAATCGTCGCCCGGATGGACGCTGGTATCGCGCGAATAGAGATCGAGGCCGAACTCCCCCCAATCATCGCGCGATGTGGTCTCGGCGACGCGTGTGTCTTTGACCGTTTCGTCCGTCGAACTCACAGTCTGATTGGCTTCTTGAGCGCCGCAAGCGCTCAAGACTATGGCGGCAGCGCCCGCCATCAAATACGTCTTCATGTCTGTCTCCCTGAACCCGAAGATGTGTTTGCTATTTATTCGGCTGGCATCGGGCGCGGCTGTTCCGCGCTGGTGCCGATCAATTCTTCGCTGTCTACAGTCACTTGCCCGGTATAGCCCTCGCCAATCTGACGATAGGGACGTCCGCCCCAGCTCCAGCGGAAGACGCGTCCAATCTCGACCCCGACCGCATACAGCGTCGGCACCAAGAGGAGCGATACGAAGATCGCGAACGCCACCGCATAGCCAAGCGAAATCACCATTGGCTTGAGGAATTGCGCTTGAATGGAGCGCTCCGCAATGAGCGGCAAAATGCCAACAAATGTAGTGACCGAGGTCAACAAGATTGGCCGGAAGCGCGAAACGCCCGCATCAACCAGCGCCTGCACCGCACCGACCCCTTCGGCCCGTTTTCGATTGACGAAATCAACCAAGACCAAATTGTCATTGATGACCACGCCCGCCGCCGCGGCGACCCCGAAGATAGAGAACAGAGCCATCGAGGTTCCGGTGATCCAGTGCCCCAGGACGGCTCCGGTCAAAGCGAACGGAATGGCCGTCATCAACAGCAATGGCTGTGCGTAAGATCTGAAGGCAATCGCCAAGACGATATACATACAGAGAATAGCGCCGACCGAGAGGACATTGAGCTCCTCAAGGAAGCGTTGTTCATCTTCAAAACCACCCGCGGCACCGCGCTCTACGTCTGGGAATTGCTTTTCGAATTCCGGCCAGAAATTGACATTCATATCAGCAACCACTTGGCCGCGACCGCCATCCCCTTTGATTTCTGAGAAGACTGACACGGAGCGGGTACGGTTGCGGCGCAGGATCCGATTGATCCCAGGCGCATAGGTAAACTCAGCCACTTGCGTGATCGGCAGCTCGCGGCCATCCGCCGTCCGGATGCGCAAATTGTCGAGACTGTCCAAATCGGTGCGTGCGGCACGCGGCAGACGGACCATGACGCGGACGTCTTCACCATCACGTGGCAGCCGCTGCACTTCCTCTCCAAAATAGGCTTGGCGAATCTGACGCGAAACATCTGCGAGGTTGATGCCAAGCGCTTCGGCGCCCGGTTTCAGCTCGATGCGCAGTTCATCTGCAGCTGCAGTGAGATTATCGCCGATATCATAGGCCGCAGCATAAGTCGCAAGCTGTGCTTGAACCACCGCAGAGGCTTCACGCAACCGATCAAGGTCTGGATGGTTCAGCGCAAAACGCACGCCGGTATCATTCTCATTGTCGGTAAAGTCGAACGTGATCTCTTCGGCATCCTGGATTGGTCCCACGAGCTCTCGAATCTCTTCAGAAATCTCACGTGTGGACAGCAATTCTGGGCGCGATTCGGGCGGCACTAAGCCAATCCAAGCCTGGACTTCGCTGTTGCTTGCAACAATCGAAGACCCATTGATCACACCGCCTTCATAGTCACCGCGCGAGACCGCCATTTCAGACGCCCATTTGGCATCCAAAGCGATTTGTGCGGAATCAACTCCGGCTTGGAGCTGGTCTCTGATTTGGAGTGTTCGAGAGAAGGGCGTGCCCTCCGGCAGTTCGATCGTGACCTGTACGAGATCACTTTCAATCTCAGGCATGAGTTTGAATGGCACAATACGATTGGCAATCAGCATGATCGCGAACGTGAACATGATGAAGAAGAAGACGATGGTTGCGTAGCGCATGCGCAAGGCAAACTCGAGCACCGGCTTGTAAACGTTCTGAGCGAACCAAAGCAGGCTGTCGGCAATACGCTGTTGGAAGCGCGCCAGCGCATTTTTCTTGGTGTGGTCCTCGCGCTTCATGTGGGACAAGTGCGCCGGTAGGATGAACATACATTCGATGATCGAGAAGATCAGCGAGGCGATGACCACGTAAGTAATCTGTTCGGTAAAGGCGCGCGTTGGACCGGTCAGCATCGCCCAAGGTGCGAAGGCGATAATCGTCGTGATGACGCCAAAAACCACCGGCTTGAAGACCAATTGCGTTCCGACAATCGCCGCGTCTAAGCCTTCGCGTCGACCGCTTTCGATCTCACGGTGTATGTTTTCGCCCACGACAATGGCATCATCGACAATCACCCCGATGACCAAGAGCACCGCAAAGGTCGACAGCACGTTCCACGACACGCCGAAGAGCGGCATCAGCATGATCCCGCCTGCAAAGGCCGTGATGATCCCTACCGTCACCCAGAAGGCAACGATCGGACGCAAGAATAGGATCAGGACAAGCATCACCAAAACCGCCCCCAGCAGGGCTGATTCCGAGATCAGCGTCATGCGCGCTTGGAAGGGTTGAGAATTGTCCCAAAGGATATCAATCCTCATGCCATCAGGAAGAATGCCTGTCGCCGGATTATTGGCCCGCTCGATATAGTCGCGGAAGCCTTGCGCATAGGTCTCGATGTCCATTTTGTCGGGCTGAACAACCATGACAAAGGCGGTCGGTCGATTGTTGAAGGTTGCTTTCAGGTCAGCATCGACAAAGCCGTCAATGACTTCGGCAATCTCGCCAACCCGAATGGTGCCCTGGTCGTTTGATTGGCGCACAATGATCTGCTCAAACTGTTCTTGCGTGTCCGCGAGCGCGCGCGCCGTGACGGAGACATCGCCAACAGCAGAGCGAATTTGTCCACCCGAGGAATTGAGAGAGGATTGCCGGATCGCTTGGGCAACTTCTGAGAAGCTCATCCCATAGCGGCGCAGCGCATCTTCAGAGACTTCAATCGAGACCTCTTCATCCAAGACGCCTTGCAGAACGGCCAGCTCACCGCCCGTTGTTTCAGCAATATCATCGCGCACATCATCCGCGACACGCTTCAAGGTTAGCGGATCGACATCACCATGAACGGCCATGCCGAAATACCAGTCGCGCTGTTCCCAACGCGTGACTTGCGGCCGGAACGCCGCTTGCGGGAGATTGTTGATCTGATCGACGCGCAGATTAATCTCATCGATAAACTCCTGCATGTCGATGTCATCGCGGCCGCGAATATTGACCACCGCGAAGCTCTCGCGCGCAATCGATGTGATCCGTTCGAGACCATCAATGTCAGCGACTGCTTCTTCGATCCGGGTAATGATCTGCTCTTCAACATCCTGAGGCGAAGCGCCTTGCCAGGTCATGGTGACCGATGCGCCTGCGACCGGAATCACAGGGAACATTTCGCGTTCCATTTGGTTGAAGCCGAGCACGCCGCCAATAAAAGCGACGACCATTAAGAGGTTCGCAGCAACCGCGTTACGAGCAAACCAGGCAACCATACCAAGCATTACTGACCTCCATCACCGCCGCTGGACGCGAACCTGTTTGAGTCGATCGCAGCGATGCCGGTTTCAGATTCCTCATTGCCTTGCGCGGCCTCATTGTGATTTTTGATCGTGCCGTCTTCGAGGCGCTCGAGAATGGTGATGCTCATGCCGTCATTCGAACCGCGGATTGGGCTCACAATGGCGAGATCGCCAACCTCGACTTGATCGCTGCGGAACCAAGCTCCCTCGGTCGAGCTGTACACGAGATCGACAGAGAAGATGCGCAACTCGCCGGCTTCGGGTTCGCCGATAAAGATATTGTCGCCGCCGCGAATGGCAGATCGAGGTGCTCTCAGCAGGCCTTCAATCTTTGTACCGGCAACTTCGGCTGAAACGAACAGACCTGGTGCCATGGGGGCGCCATTGTCAGATCCAGCGCCATACGGGTCGTCCAGTTCCGCAATCACATTGATCAAGCGCGTCTGCGGATTGACCGATGCGGATGTCCGGGTCACGCGGCCATTCCATTGCCGCGGTTGGCCTGCGACTGCTGCGGAGAAGACAACAGCTGGTCCGGGTTCAGAGCGCGTTTCAGCAAAGGCGAGTGGCAGGCCAAGCTGGCCAAGCTCATCATCTGTGATGGGGAGCGCGACCTCCACAATGTCCGTCGCGAAGACGCGGCCAAGAGACTGACCCGGCGATGCAAATTGTCCAACATCGACATTCTCTTCGCGCACGCGGCCATCAAATGGCGCGACCACGGCTGTCCGGCGCAAGGCAAGCTCTGCGTCTTCAAGTTGGGCTTTGGCGGAGTCGAGCGCGGCGCGGGCTTCGGCGAGCTGTGGTTCGCGGCGGGCGAGCGGGCTGGAATCGGTGATGCCGAGATTTTCAAGATCAATGCGCGCAATCTCTGCTTCGGCTTCTTCGCGCGCGAGACGCTGTTCAGCGCTCGCCACGCCTGATTGAGCGCGCACGACGGCCAGGCGGTAGTCTGCGTCTTCAACCCGGACCAGAACCTGACCGCGACGGATAAAGCCACCGTCGATAAAGTCCGGAGAGACAAAGGCGATCCGTCCAGCCACTTGCGGCGCGACAACCAGCTCGCGCTGCGGGCGGACCTCGCCTTGTGCGATGATGGTAAAGTTCAGATCATCGACCTGAACCTGCTCAGCAAAGACCGAGAGGCCGGCAAATTTCTCATCCGCCTGCTCTGGCTCCGGCTTCAAGAACTGGATCGTTGCAAAGGCGAGAGCGGCCATGCCGGCGAGCGCGGCAACTGCGACAATGATGGTTATGAAACGACTCATGGGAGGACGGCCTCTTCCGGGCTATTTGTGTTCGCAGAGACGGGATCGGCCGGTTGGGCTACCGGTAGACCGCCCCCGAGGGCGAGGTGAAACGTAACGCGGTTAGACGCGCGGGCGGAGCGCGCGGCGATGACATTGCTCTCAGCTGTCAGACGCCGCGTTTGGGAATCAATCAGATTGAAAATCGAAACCAAGCCATTGGTGTATTGGCGGGTCGCGAGTTCTTCAGCGAGACGCGCTTCTTCGAGCGCGCGGAGCTGGGCTTCTTCTTGTTGCGCCAGCAAAGAGTCCGCTGCAAGCGAGTCTTCAACCTCGCGCCAGGCGGTGAGCACCGTGGCAGCATAATTCTCAACTGAGGCTTGGGCTCGTGCAACTGCGGCGTCGCGATCGGCATCAAGGGCGCCGCCATTGAAGATGGGTTGTGCCAGGCTCGCAATCAGAACGGCGGCAACCCGAGACGGATCGAACACGTCCGCGAGATCGGTCTCGCTATTGGAGACAGAGCCTGTCAGGCGCAAGCTTGGTAGCATGGCCAGGCGCGCTTGCTCAGCCCGCAGACCCGCCGCCACAACGCGCGCTTCTGCAGCGGCGATGTCAGGCCGGCGCGTCAGCAGAAGCGTCGGGTTCCCAGCAGATGGAAGCGCCGGCAGTTCTGGCAATTCAGCCAGTGCATCAAGCTCGGCACTTGGGTAGCGTCCGAGCAAAATCTCTAAGCGGCGCGAGGCGTTCTGGCTCGCCTGACGGCGCCCTGCAATCGAGGCTTCGGCTGAGGCCTGGGTGGTGCGCGCGGTGCGCACATCAAGCGCTGAGGCAAGGCCGCGCGACAATCGACGTTCGGTCAGTTCCAGCGCGCGGGTCCGCGCTTCAAAGGTTTGAACGGCGACGCGCTCTTGGGCCAAGGCTTCGTTCAAGTCAAACCAGGCAATCGCAGTTTGTGCGGCAAGCGCCAGGCGCGCTGAGGCAAGGTCGGCTTCACCGGCTGTCAGATCCGCATCCGCGGCATCAATGCTGGCACTGAGACGTCCCCAAAGATCGAGTTCCCAATTGAGGTCGAGCCCAAGTCCATAAGTCTCGCTTGAGTTTCGGCTATCGGTCAGCGGATTGTAAGTGTCGCGCCCGGTTGCAGAGGCCGAGGCTGAAACGTTTGGAAGCGTGCGCCCATAGGTGCTGCGCGCCTGGGCCCGTGTGGCTTCAACGGCATAGAATTGCGACCGGATAGACGGGTTGGCGACAAGCGCTTCGCTGACCAAAGCGACCAGGATGTCATCATTAAACTGGGCGAGCCAATCGGTTTGCGGGGCTTCGCCTGAGACGCCGGAAGCGGCCCAAGTCTCAGGGGCATCTGGCGCCACCGGGAACACAACAGCTTGCTCTCCGCCAAGGCTTGGCAGAGCAGGCACGCTGGCACATGCACCGAGCAATAGGGCTCCAAATACGATACTCGCCTGCTTCATAGATTACCTTCTCCGCCTAGAGGCCCGCTTTACGCCCGCTCTACTCGACTGTCAACAAATAATTATCGTTTTTCAATAATGATGAAAAAGCTTTCAGACTTGCTCATCCCGTCACGCTATGTATACGCGCTGAACGCGCATACGGACCACGATCAAGCAGAAAGCGGGCGGCCATGTCAGAAAAGATTCGGCAAATTCCGCCTGATCCGCCGCGCAGATTTCGTGACTTTTTCGTCCTCACTTCCGGCGCTGTGGCCGTCCTTGCCTTGCTTTATCTGACCGGCGCAATTGGTCTCGTCGAATGGATCACCGGCGCCATCGTAATGTCCGCTGGGGCGCTCGCTTATTATGTCGGCTCGGCCCCAACCTCGCAGAACACACCGACCCCGCAAGTGCTTGAACCTGCAACGCCGACGCAAACGGCGCCAGCAGAAGATGGCGTGGAATCGTTCATCCTCGCCTTGCCGCTTCCCGCGCTGGTGATTGGCGACGATTCCATGATCACCACTGCCAATGTCTACGCCCGCAACTTGTTTCGCGTGGCCAATGCAAGTCGTACATTTTCAAGCGCGATGTTGCGCCAACCGGACCTCTTGGCCGCCGCCGAGCGAGTGGCGCGCGATGGGGCGAATGAGCGGGTGGAGTTTACCCAACATGGCGACACTGAGGTATGGATGGCGCATGTCCGGCCCGGTTTGGAGCGTGGCTCTGTGCTCATGGTGTTTGAGGATCTGACGGCTGTCCGCCGCGCTGAGCGCGCCCGCGCCGACTTCCTCGCCAATGCCAGCCACGAACTTCGTACCCCGCTCACGGCAATTGGCGGCTTCATCGAGACCATGCGTGGCCCCGCCAAAGACGACCGCGACGCTTGGGACGGCTTTCTGGAAATCATGGCGCAGCAAACTGAGCGGATGAAACGGTTGGTCGCCGATCTGCTCTCATTGTCTCGGATTGAGTTTAGTGAGCACCGCGCTCCGAAAACCGAGGTTGAACTGGTGGGCCTTGTCCGCGAAACCAGCAAAGCGCTGACCCCGCTTGCCGAAGAAGCCGGGATCAAACTGATCTTCCATGCGCCGAACGAAACCGTTCGCGCCATCGCCGATGATGATGAGATTGCGCAAGTCGTGCAGAACCTTGGCAGCAACGCGATCAAATATGCTGGTGAGGCGGGCGAAGTGGAGATCTCGGTTGGGATCGCGCCCACGATGGCCGAAGCGGCAACTGCCTGTAGTCGGCAATCGGATGGGGCCAATCGGTCTTTGCTCCTGCAACCCTATGCCTCGTCCGAAGCGCCCGCTTTCTGGGTGCGCGTGAGCGATACCGGTGCGGGCATTTCAGAACAACACCTGCCCCGGCTCGGCGAGCGCTTCTACCGCGTTGATGAAAGTCGCGGCGGCAAAATCGAAGGCACCGGCCTCGGCCTGGCCATCGTCAAACACATTATGGCGCGCCATCGCGGCGGGCTAGCAGTTGAAAGCCGAGAAGGGGATGGGACCGCCTTTGGTATCTGGATGCCCCGCCTGCGCGATGACCCTGCAGCCGAAACCGTATAATCCGCCGCCCGCGAGCGCGCTCAAAACGGTCTATGTCGATGAGCATATCGTGGTCTGCGACAAGCCCAGCGGCTTGCTGAGCGTTCCCGGCCGCGGCCCGGAAAAGGCCATCTGCGCCAGCAGCCTTCTTGGCGAGCGCCACGGCCCAGTCTTTGTCGTCCACCGGTTGGACATGGACACGTCTGGCTGCATGGTACTCGCGCGGTCTTTAGAGGGGCAACGTCGACTCTCCCGCCAGTTTGAAAAGCGGCAAGTGGCGAAAACCTATCATGCTCTGCTCGAAGGGGCGCTTCACCCCGATGCGGGCACGGTTGATAAGGCGATCGCTAAGTTCTCGCATCAACGCCCGCTCCGCCACCTCGATCCTGATGGACGCGAAGCCATCACGCATTGGCAAGTCACGGCGCGCACGGCAGGAACGACCCGCGTTGAGCTCACCCCAAAAACCGGGCGATCGCATCAATTGCGCCTGCATATGAAAAGCCTGGGGCACCCCATTTTGGGCGATGTCTTTTATGGCGACCCGAACTCGCATGAGCGGCTTTGCTTGCATGCGACCGTGCTGCGATTTGAGCATCCTGCGACGGGTGAAAAACTGACGCTCTCAACGCCCGTACCGTTTTAACTGTAAGGGGTCGCCCTCAAACCCGGTTAATGTCACATATGTGTCAACGAGCCGATGTAAGAGCGCCACTTTGCAACGACTGAATCCCCAATGCTGCAAGCTCTAGGACACCTTCCCGTAGGCTGGCTGCTGATCGCACCTCTGGCCGCGGCAGGATTCTTTGCGTTTACGATTGGCCGGACCGAAGTCGCAGCCCTTCCGACCGGCTCTTCAGTATCTGCGCGGCTGAACTCGCAGCCCAATTATCACGGCTATTTCCTCGCCTTTTGCACGACGCTGCCAGCGGCGTGTGTGTTCCTACTTTATCTGATCACCGCAGAAGGGTTCGCGCGCGGCGTTTTGCAGTCCGAACTTCCGACATTTCTACTCGAACGCGGCAGCGACCAGGTGAACCTTTTCATCGACCGGGTCGCCAATCATGCGCAAAGCCGCGGTCGCGACCAGACCGGGATCGAGCTGTTTGATGCGAGCGTGGATCGCTATGCGCAGCTGAAAGGCCAAGCGCGCTTGCTGGCAGTGTTCGTCGCCGTGCTCGCCTCTCTTGGCGGCTTTTTCTGGGGCCGACGCCAGCTTGAGCGGAGCTTTCCTGCACGCGGCTATGTTGAGCGCATCATCACAGGCCTGCTCTTCATCTGCGCAGGGATCGCGGTGCTGACGACGGTCGGAATTGTGCTCTCGCTGGTGTTTGAGACCGTCCGCTTTTTCAGCCTGCCCGACGGACCCGGCGTTTTTGAGTTTTTGTTTGGCACCAATTGGAACGCGCAGACCGGTCAGAATTTTGGCGCTGTGCCGCTCTTCTTCGGGACCTTGATGATTGCCGCGCTCGCCATGTGCGTGGCGGTGCCGATTGGCCTCTTCTCCGCCATCTATCTCTCAGAATATGCGAGCCCGCGGTTTCGCAATTGGGCCAAACCGATCTTGGAATTGCTCGCGGGCATTCCAACCGTGGTCTATGGCTTCTTCGCCGCGACTTTGATTGCCCCGATGGTCAGAGGCTTTGCGCAATGGGTGAACGCCCTGCCCTTCACCCCGGAAGACTTCCTCGCCGCGCAGCCGACCAATGCGCTCGCGGCAGGCTTGATCATGGGCGTCATGATCATTCCCTTTGTCAGCTCGCTTTCAGATGATGTGATCAATGCGGTGCCGCAGCCCCTACGAGACGGTGCGCTCGCCATGGGCGCAACGCGATCTGAGACGATTAAGCAAGTGGTCCTGCCGGCGGCCTTGCCGGGCATTATCGCTGCTGTCCTGCTGGCGGTGTCGCGCGCCATTGGCGAGACGATGATCGTGGTCATGGCGGCGGGCGGCCGGGCGCTGATCACGCTCGACCCGACCTCAGACATCACCACAGTGACCTATCAGATCGTGTCCTTGCTGACCGGCGACACGTCTTTTGACAGCGCCAAAACGGTCTCGGCCTTTGCGCTCGGCTTTGTCCTGTTTGGGGTCACCTTGGTCTTCAACATTATCGCGCTGCGCGTGGTGGAACGGTATCGGGAAGCCTATGACTGAGCCCCTGATCACCCCTCCCACCCCACGCATTCAGCGGTTGAAGCAGCGCCACAATGCCGAGCGCCGGTTTCAATTCTATGGCCAGTTCGCGATTGCCAGCGCAATCTCGTTCTTGGCGGTGCTGTTGCTTTCCATCGGCTGGAAAGCGATTTCCGCCTTCGCGCATTATGAGCTTACGCTTGAAATTGATCGCCCGGACTTTGCCGAGCGCACTGACCTCTCCGTCACCGACCTCAATCTCGCGGTGCGCGATGAATTGCTGAAGCTGTTCCCGGAGCTTTCCACGGGCCGCATGCAGCGCGCTGATTTATTTGGGCTCGCGCCAAGGCTCTCCATTTTGCCGCTGACGCGGCGCTTGCAACAAGATCCAAGCCGCGCCTCAGACCCCGTCACGGCGCGCCTTGTGGTCTCAGATGATCTGGATCTTTATCTGAAGAATGATTTCAAAACTCACTGGTCTTTTAAGGTCGGCGCGGCTGGTCGTTTGGCTCGCACCCGGTCGGGGGCTTATCGCCTTACTGATGCTGGGCCGGATGGATTTGTCGCATTCCAGGATGAGTTAAGCCGCCTCGGAGAGACCAGCGGCGACACGCTGATCAATCTCGCAGGCGCCTGGTTTGAACTCTCCCGCATTTCCGGGGCGACCTTGATCCTCAATCATTTGGCGGGACCCGTGCCCGATCTTGGCGAGCAAAGCGCGCGCCCGATTACGGCGACTTTCTTGGGCACGCAAAGCACGGACCGTCAGCTCAGCAATCGTCAAATCGCGCTGGTCATTCTGCTCAAAGAGCAAGGCCGGATTGAGAGACGGTTCAACTCCAACCTTTTCCTCAACGCCGACAGCACCTATCCGGAGCTCGCAGGCGCCGCCGCGGCTGTGGCGGGATCCATCTTCACCATGTTGGTGACAGCCCTCTTCTCAATCCCGATTGGCATCTTAGCGGCGGTCTATTTGGAAGAGTTCGCACAAAAATCTCGGCTGACGCGGATCATTGAGATCAATATCAATAATCTCGCCGCGGTGCCCTCCATCATCTTTGGATTGCTCGGCGCATCGGTCTTTCTCAACGCTTTTGGCCTGCCGCGTTCGATCCCGCTGGTCGGCGGGCTGGTGCTCGGGCTGTTGGTCTTGCCGACAATTATCATCGCCTCGCGCGCGGCGCTGAGATCCGTACCGCCTTCGATGCGCGACGCCGCCCTCGGGCTTGGCGCATCGCGCACTCAAGCGGTGTTCCATCATGTCTTACCACTGGCCGCGCCTGGTATTTTGACCGGCGCCATCATCGCTATGGCGCGGGCTTTGGGCGAGACCGCACCACTGCTCTTGATCGGCATGGTCGCCTTTGTCAGCGAAGTGCCACGTTCGCCGAGTGATGAGGCCACCGCCCTGCCCGTGATCATCTATAAATGGTTCTCTGGGGCCGAGCGCGCCTGGGAGCCGATGACAGCGGCTGTGATTATCATTTTGCTGGTAATTCTGGTAGCAATGAACCTAGCCGCAGCTCTGCTGCGACGTCGATTTGAGCGGAGATGGTAGCCATGGCTGAATCAGGCCTTGCGACAGGTGGACTGCCCCGCACCGGGGCGGGCGGCATTGGCGGCGCGAAGATCGATTGCCGCAATGTGTCTGTGCACTATCACGACACACCGGCCATCCAGAACATCTCCATCGCCATCCCAGACAAAGCGGTTACAGCGCTGATCGGTCCGTCTGGTTGCGGGAAGTCGACATTCTTGCGCTGCCTCAACCGCATGAATGACACGATCGAAGGCGCGCAAGTCGACGGCGAGATCATCATGGACGGGCAGAACATCAATGCCGCCAATATTGATCCGGTGCTGCTGCGCTCGAAAGTCGGGATGGTGTTTCAGAAACCCAATCCATTCCCGAAATCGGTTTATGACAATGTCGCCTATGGCCCGCGCATTCACGGCCTCGCCGCCTCCAAGGCTGAGCTTGATCAGATTGTGCAAGTCTCGCTGCAAAAGGCGGGGCTGTGGAGCCAGGTCAAAGATCGCTTAGGTGAAACCGGCACCAGCCTGTCAGGCGGCCAGCAGCAGCGCCTTTGCATTGCGCGCGCGGTGGCGATCAGCCCGGAAGTGATTTTGATGGACGAGCCTTGCTCAGCGCTCGACCCGATTGCGACGGCACGGATTGAAGAGCTGATCGATGAACTTCGCATGCGCTACTGCATCATCATCGTTACGCATTCCATGCAGCAAGCCGCGCGGGTCTCACAAAAAACCGCCTTTTTCAATTTGGGTGAACTGGTCGAGTATGGCGATACCGAAACCGTGTTCACCAACCCTGTAGAGCAACGCACGCAGGATTATATTACGGGCCGCTTTGGCTAGGGGATAAACTATGGTGACACGACAGCAGCATATTGTGAGCGCCTTCACCGAAGAGTTGGACGAACTCTCAGCCGACCTGTTGCGCATGGGCGGCTTTGCAGAAGCAATGATCCGCGATGCCTGCCGGGCCGTGGTTGTGCGCGACGCAGATCTCGCAGAAGCGGTGATTGAGCGCGATCTAGAACTCGACCGCCTTGAGCGCGAAGTGGAACGCAAAGCGGTGCGCATGCTGGCCTTGCGCCAACCCATGGCCTCAGACCTGCGCAATGTGATCGGGGCGATTAAGCTCGCCGGCGGGATTGAGCGGATTGGCGATCTTGCAAAGAGCGTCGCGCGCCGAAGCTTGGCCGTCATGGATGAAGACAATCGCACCGCCCTGCGCGGCATTGAGCGCATGGGCCAAGCCGTCTCGAATATTCTACAATCCGCGCTCGATGCCTATGCGCGCCGCGATCCCGCCGCGGCGATCAGTGTACTGAAGCAGGATGATGATATTGATAGCCATTATAATGGGCTCTTGCGCTCAATGCCGCGCAGGGCGGTGCGATTGTCTTCAT
>JBCBDI010000036.1:0-15493 GCA_038529885.1 Pseudomonadota bacterium | reverse complement strand
CCTCGGCAGACTTCCTTTGTCCGACGCCTTGGCGTTGGAGAGACACATGGATAGGATATAGTTGACTGAGTCAACTAATGGATTTGAATTGAACGACGAAGCGACCCTTGCCCTGCAAATTGATCGGTTGATGCGCCGATTTCATTCAGACCTTCATCCCCGCGCTCAGGCGGTCGATCAGGAGAAGGTCGGCCCGATTGGCGGCATGATCCTCTATGTCATCTCAGAGACCAGCCCGACCACGGCGCAAGCGATCAGCGAGACTTTAGGGCGAGATAAATCGCAAGTATCGCGGGTGATCAGCCTGCTCACCCGGAAAGGCTTGGTTGAGACCACGGCGCATGAGCGCGATGCCCGCAGCGTCTCGCTGCGCTTGTCAAAGCAAGGCGATCTTCAGCTTGCGGCGTTTAATGGGGCGATGGTTGAAACCACAAAAAGCGTCTTGGAGCCTTTAAGCCAGGATGAGCTGCACCAGTTTTCGGGTCTCTTGACGAAGATCTTGTCGGCGAAACCTTAGGGGCTCACCCCAAACAGCCCGGCGCTTGCGCTTGGGCCTCCGCGCTGGTCATTGGTCCACTGGACCAATGCCTATTTCAGCGCGAAGTCACCCACAAACGGATTATCCTTCCGTTCTTGCCCAAATGTGCTCATCGGGCCGTGGCCGGGGACAAAGCGCATGCCATCGCCGAGCGGCCAGAGATTGGTCACGATGCTGTCAATCAGCTGTTGGTGATTGCCACGCGGAAAGTCGGTGCGGCCAATCGAGCCGCGGAACAAGACATCACCGACAAAAGCCAGCTGGCCTTCTTGGTGATAGATCACGACATGGCCCGGCGTGTGGCCGGGGCAGTGGGTGACGCCGAACGTCTCGCCGCCGAGGGTCAGCGTGTCGCCCTCTTCGAGATAGCGGTCGGGCTGAACATTCTTGCCGTCGGCAATGCCATATTTCGCGCCTTGGGCTTCGATCTCGTCGAGCAGCCATTGGTCATCCTTGTGCGGGCCAATGATCGGGCAGCCCGTGCGCTCTTTGACGGCGGTAGCCGCGCCGGCATGGTCGAGATGGCCATGGGTGAGCCAGACGGCGACGATCTTGATGCCAAACTGCTCGACCGCGCCCATGAGGCGATCAATCTCACCGCCCGGATCGACGAAGACGCCTTCCATAGTCTCGCGGTGCCAGATCAGCGAAGTGTTCTGCTGCAGCGGCGTGACGGGGATGATGCGAATGTCGAGCTTTGGCTCAGAAGCTTGTGGCGGGGCGTTTTGATCGGTCATGGCTTCTAAATAGGGCTATTTGAAACGGGTAAAAGTGAGGCGCATCGTGGCGGCATTATTGAGCAGCACGCCAAGCGCGAAATAATAGAGGCCTGCGCGGGTCTCAAAGCCAATATAGATGCTGATCTGGCTGATCCCAATGAGGAGCGCGGCGAGGAACACGTCCAGCATCGACCATTTGCCGAGGATATTCAGCAAGCTGGCAAGCTTTGGGCTGGGGTTTGCGCCTTGGCGAAAAATGATCGCGGCGGTGATCGTCTTGGCCAGCGGAAAGATGCCGGAAAAGAAAATGACGACGAGACCCAAGAAGGGCAGGCCGCTTTCAAACAGGGTCTGGACGATGCCATAGAGATTGTACTCCTGGCCGCCAAAGCCAAACGTGTTCGGCTTCCAGATTGAGGGCAGGATCAGGCCGGTAATGATCAGCGCGGTTGAGGCATAAAGCGCCATCTCGCTCAGCACGTCCCAAATCGGGAGCGGCTTTGGAGCGGGCGTCTCGGTTGGCTGCGCGGTGTCAGACATGCGGCTAGTGATGCCGAGGCCAACGCGTGCGGTCAACGCCTTTCCTGCGCCGCAGCTTCGGGCTAAGTGAGGGTTAACGGGAGACGGAGGACGCGCGATGCCAGGCGGGCGGTTTAGCATTCTGATCATCGGCCTGATTGGCCTTGCGGTCTATTATTTCTCCAATCAGGAAGTGAACCCCTATTCCGGGAAGAGCGAGTTCAACACGATCTCGATCGACCAGGCCTCGAAGCTGGGCGCGCAGTCTTATGTCCAGATGCTGCGCCAGGAGGGCCGCAATGTGATTTGCGGCGGCGGCAGCACGAGCTGCGATATTGCCGGGCGGCAAGTCTATGACACGGTGAACGAGATTGGTGAGCGCCTGCGCGTCGCAGCGATTGAGATGGAAGAGGACTATCTCTCCGCCGGCTACTCGTTTCAGCCGGTGGCGCGCGAGTTCGATTGGACCTTCAATGTCATCCAATCCGAGCAGCCAAACGCTTTCTGCCTGCCGGGCGGCTATGTCGCCATCTATACCGGCATTCTCGATATTACCGGCAATTATGATGGCCGGGTGACGCTGGAAGACATTCAAGATGTCGACAAACTGGCCGTGGTCATGGGCCATGAGATTGGCCACGCGCTCGCCCATCATGGGGCCAAACGGATGAGCAATTCACAGCTGGCGCAAATCGGCACGGTCGCGGTTGGGCTCGGCCTTGGCGATATGGATCCGGGGCAAGCGCGCATGGTCCAGCAGGCGATGGGCATGGCCGCGCAAGGCGGGCTGATGAAATTCTCACGCGAGCATGAGACCGAAGCCGATAAGATCGGTTTGGAGCTCCTGGTCCGGGCCTGCTATGACCCTCGCGAAGCGCCAGAGCTGTGGCTGCGCATGGGCAAGATTGGCGGCGGCCAGCGTCCACCAGAATGGATGAGCACGCACCCGGCCTCCGAGACCCGCGCCAATAATTTCCGCACCTGGATGCCCGCCGCGATTGAGATGTATGAAAGCCGGTGTGGGCGGCTCAATTGATGCTGGGAATGGACATTAAGCGAGTGTCCGATTTAGGGCGAGCTTAGGACGCTCAGCTATTGTCTCCTCCCGGCGCTAGAGCAGACGTTGAGGTATTCGCGTCATCCTCGACCGCGCAGCGGTCTGAGGATCCGTCATCTGAAATGCCAGCAGGCGGATAAGGTTCGAGATGGCCGGAAATCCCGGCCTGCGCCAGGATGAGCGAGAATGGGGAGCGTTTGTTTATGTTTCCTCATGATCCTAAGAGGTCGTCCGTTTTCGACGACGGCGCGCACGAAATTGGTTGTCATTTCTCTCACGATCTGCATGGGCCGCCGATGCCAGCGGAAGCTGGTATCCAGGGACCGGATCCCCCGCTGGTTTTGGCGGTGTATATTGGCCTATAGACCCCAGCCTTCGCTGGCGTCTGCGGATGGTGGGGGATCGCCCTTTCCGGAAGCGTTCCCCACGGCTTGTCCGTGGGGTCCAGCACGAGGTCTTTTTGGAGAGTTCGGGAGAGACAAAATCGCTCCCGCACCAGGCGGCGCGATCACGTGATGGGCTGCCCAGACAGGCTGGGCAGAGCGCTAGACGGTTGGATTTGGGTTGTGATGCAGGAGATCCCAGCCTGCGCTGGGATGAGAGCTTAAGCTAGTTTCGTCTGCGCCGGACCCAATGCAGACATTATGAACGAGCGATGACGTTCGACTTTACCCCGGGCGGCATCGAAATACCTCACATTTGATTGATTTGTCTCCGCCTCGTGCGCGCCGTTAATGGCGGCATGGGACGCGTTTCATGATCCTTTTGACCGGGGCGAGCGGTGTGATCGGCAGCGCATTGGCGCCGCTATTGCCGCAAGACCGGCTGATTCTCGCCCGTCATCGTGCTCGGCCAGGTGGGACGGCCCGGCAGGTCGCGGTCGATATTCGGCATTCCAAACTCGGCCTCTCGGATGCGGACTTGCAGTCGCTCTGCGGCGAGGTCGAAACAATCGTCCACTGCGCCGCGATCACAGATATGAGCGGGCAGGTGCCAGAGCTGGGGCCGACCAATATTGCCGGGGTCCAGCACGTCGTCGACTTGGCAGAGGCGGCGGGCGCGGATCTGCATTTCGTCTCGACTGCTTATTGTTCTGAAACATATGGTCCCGCCGCGCCTGTGGCGTCGGACTATGTCGCGTCGAAGCGGGCGGCGGAAGCGTTGATCCGGGCAAGTTCGGTGCGCTGGACCATCACCCGGCCCAGCATTGTCGCGGGCCATTCTGAATCCGGCGCGATTGCGAGTTTTCAGGGCTTCCACATGTTCATCGCGACGATCTTGAAAGGCCGGTTGCCCATCATCCCGCTCGCGCGTGAAACACAATGCGATTTCGTGCCCGTGGATTGGGTGGCGCAGGGAATTGCCGATATAGTTCGCGTACCAGATTGGAAGCGAACCTATTGGCTGACCTCAGGTGCAGAAGCGCTGACCATTGATGAGATGATGCAGGTCGGCACCCCACGCGCAGCCGAGCTTGGGCGTGATCTCAGCGCGGTCACGCTCACGGCCCCAGCCTGCGTTGAGAGGGATGTCTTGCCGGATCTGCGTCCTCGAATGCGAGAGCGCCTCTCTGTGTTGGTCGAACTCTCTAAAGTGATGAGCCGGGCACAGGCTTTTCCATCAGACCTCATCGAAACGTCCAAGGAAGCGCTGCGGCGGGCCCTGCTTGCCAATATCGACTTTTGGGTTGCCGAGACCGGGCACGGCGCCAAAAATAAGAGGCCCGCTCCTGTTGGAGGGGCCTCAGTTCCGAGGGAGCGTGGGTCACTTTAACCGCGAACCGGTTCTTTATTGTTCTCGACTAGCTTCGGCAGCAGCATGCCAACGTCTTGTTGGTAATTGCGATAATCGTCGCCAAACTCATCCACGAGATCTTTTTCTTCCAACTGGATCGCGATCAGGATGTAAGCCGTGGTCATGACGGCGAAGAGCAAGTGGGCGGCTGTCATGGTTGGGGTTGCCCAGAAGATGATAAGCCAGCCCACATAGATTGGGTGACGCACCAGCTTGTGCATGCCGGGCACGCGGAACTTCATCTCTGGCGGGGTTTGACCCCGGAAATGATACCAAACTTGGCGCAGGCCAAAGAGGTCGAAGTGATTGATCAGCCAAGTCGCGTAGAACAGGATGCCCCAGCCAATGAAATAGAGGCCAATGATGGCAGCCCACCAAGGCTCTGCAGTGACTGTCCAAACTGATCCGCCCATCGGTTCCCAAAAGAAGAAAAATGCGATCATGGCGAGGTTTGAGAACAGGACATATGTCGAGCGCTCGGCGGCTTCTGGGATCACCTTGGTCCAGGCGCGCTTAAAGGCTGGTCGGGCCATAACACTGTGCTGAACGGCAAACACAGAGAGCAAGGCGAGATTGATCAGCAGCGCTTGCCAGAACGGCGCAGTGGGCGCCGCATCAATCGAGTTTGGAATGTAGAAATTGCCCAAGAAGGCAACTGAATAAACGAAAACGCCGAGGAAGATTGCGTAGCAAAGAATTCCATAGGCAAATATCAAGGCGCGAGACATCGCGTCCTCCTATGTTGAAGTTGGGTGAGTGAGCAGAGAGGGGCGCACGGGCGCCGCCTCTCATCAGGGGGGTTAAGTGATCGCCACAGCGGTATAAGTCGCTGGAAAAATGATCGTTCCGAACACGACTGCCGCCAGCGACAGGAGCGTTAGGGCGTGGAATACACGTTTCATTTCGCGGTCCTTTTTTCTTATTATTATTGTTGGGAGGAAGCGTCGGGCCGCTTCGTGCGAAGGTCAGGCGGCTTTATCGCCTGCCGCCATGGCATGGACATCACTGGCGCCAAGGCAATTGCCGCCAATGGCCCAATCGCCTTCAGCGATTTCGTTGATTTTGACCCATGTGACTGGGCGCATTGTTTCGCCTTCAACTTGGATCATCGCCTCGGTGACGCGGCTGATCATGTCCTGCTTTTGAGCGGGGGTGAAAACGTCTTTGATGACATCAATGGTTACGAGTGGCATTTTGAAGCCTCCTTTAAGTGTTAGGGCAGGTGGATCATCCGTCTGCCGATGAGGGGCTTCTACGGGTGCAGCGGCGGCAAAGCTTTCAGGACTTGTCCAGAAGAGCTTTAGATTCGTCCAGAAACCGGCTTTTGGCTCGAAATTTCGATCCGAATGGACCGAAATTCCCGTTTCGGCTAAACTCTCCGGCGGGAGAGGACGTTATGATTTTTCGGTTCGAGACGTTCGAATTGGATCTCGAAAAGCGCGAGCTTCGCGACGCTGGCGAAGTGCAAGCGAGCGAGCCGCAAGTCCTGCGGCTTTTGGAATTCTTGATCACTAACCGCCACCGCGTCGTCTCCAAGGATGATCTCACCGAGCATGTCTGGGAGGGCCGGTTTGTCTCTGACAGTGTGATCAATAGCCGGATCAGCACTGCGCGCGGTTTGATCGGCGATGATGGCAAAGCGCAGCGCCTGATCAAAACCCTGCACCGGCAAGGCTTTCGCTTTGTCGGCGACGTGACAGGCGATGAAGCCGCACCTGTTCAGGTCGTGTCTGAGCCGAAGCCCATTATTGAAGAACAAATCGCGCCGCCGAGCACCAAACCCTCCATCGCCATCCTGCCCTTTCGCCTCGTTGGTGTGGCCGGACCGCATGCCGGGATCGCCGAAGCTTTGCCATATGAATTGATTTCAGAACTCTCCCGCATGCGCTGGCTGCGCGTGATCGCGCGCGGAACTTCGTTCCAATTCCGCGAGAGCGATCCAGACGTTGTCGCGATCGGAAAGCAACTCAACATTCGCTATTGTCTGACCGGCCTTGTCGAGGTCATGGGCAGTTCGATCAATGTGATTGTTGAAGTGGCTGAAACTGAAAATGCCAACATCGTCTGGAGCCAACACTTTCGCTCTGATGTCGGCGGGGTGCATGAAATCCGCGAGCAGATCACGTCCAGTGTTGCGGCGTCGCTTGAGGTGCATATTCCCCTCAATGAGGCCCGCGCGGCGCGCCTAAAGCCGGCGGAAAACCTCGATGCTTGGGGCGTTTATCATCTCGGCTTGCAGCACCTCTATCGCTTCACGCGCGACGATAATGATCAAGCCGCGGCTTTGTTTCGCCGCGCGATTGAGTTGGAACCTGATCTTGCTCGCGCGCATGCGGCGCTGTCTTCGACGGAATATTACAATGCCCGCACCCACTATACGGACGATTATGCGGCCTGCGTGAAACGGTGCCGGGATCATGCAGAGAAAAGCCTCGAGATTGATGGATTAGACCCCTACGCCAATTATGCCATGGGCCGCGCCTTCACAGCGGCAGGCGATCTGGAGATGTGCGCGTCTTGGTATGACCGCACGCTCGCCATTCGGCCAAATTATGCGCAATGCCTCTATTCGATCGCGTTGAATGACACACTGACCGAGGCGGCCGATCAAGGCCAAGCGCACATTGACGATGCTTTGACCTTAAGTCCGCTCGATCCGTTCTTATGTGCGATGTATTCGGTTCGCGCCTTCTCCCATATCATTCGCGGTGAGTATCAAGATGCCGCGCGATGGGGTGAGAAAGTGATGGCGACGCCGAACGTGCATCCGCACTATGCTTGTATTCCGGTGATTTCGCACACAATGAATGGCGATATGGATCGGGCGTCGGTCTGGTATGAAAAGCTGATGACCAATTTTCCGGGCTCATCGCATCGCGATTTTTTTGCCTCATTCCCGTTTCAAGACGGTGCGGTCAAAGATCGGATTACGGACGCATTTTTCGTCCACGAGAACAAGCATGCGTTCTGATCGGTGGCTTACTTACAGCCGCCGCAGCCGCTGCCATAGACACGCTTGATGCCACCGCCATGTCCGCCGCCTGAGTGTCGGCGATTAAACGTAAAGACAGAAGCACCGTGGTTGAGCACGCCTGAGAAGCTTTGGCCGCCAGTCAAGATGATGGCGCCGCCCCCGCCATAGAAGCCACCCCCGACTCCATTGCCAACGCCGCCGGAGAAGCCGGCGAGGTCGAGGCGGACATCCGCGCTATCCTGCACGACGCGGCGCGATGTTACGGCTCGGCGCGTCACGGTTTGTTGTGGGGCGGAGCGATGCGTGGTGGTGCGCTTAGTGACCACGGGCGGATGTTCTTTGACGATGGTCCGCGTGAACGTTCCGCAGCACGGCTTGTTGGTGGCAGCCGGGCGGTGGGTTGTTGGCGCAGGGGCCGGTTTGTGAACCTCGCGCGCGGGGCACGACCAGGCCTTGCCGTCTTCGATCAAATAGCAGCCTGGCTCAGGCGGGGTCGGTTGATGCGGTTGAACAGGCGCCGGACCGCGATTGACCTTTTGGCCTGGTGTTCCATCGGCGAATGCAGGCGCTGCAAATAGCGCTGAGACGGCGATCGCGGCGAGACATTTGTTCCATACTGGCATCGTTTTCGCCTCCTGAGCGAATTCCAAAGACAACCCAGATCTGCCGTCGCAAAGCCGAGGCCAACAGTTAACGCGGGGACGCAAATTTTGGCAATTCACTTAACCTGACGGGCGAGTTGTGCTCGCTCGATTCACCACTCGGTATAGTCAAAACCTTTGGGCGGTAGCGCTATTATTAATTGGATCGATATCGCTTGGCGCGCTAGGTTGGAGACATAGTTTGATCCTCAAACTCACACGCAAATTCAGATCATAACAGGAGATCCCATGGCTGATGACATGAAATGCCCCGTTCGTGGCGGTTTTAAAACCGGCGACTTGGCCAATAAAAGCTGGTGGCCAGAGCAGCTGAACCTCAAAGTGCTCAACCAGAACGCGCCGCAAGTGAGCCCCCTGGAAGACGACTTTGATTACCCAAAAGCCTTCGAGTCGCTCGACTATGATGCTCTGAAAAAAGATATCGCAGCGGTTGTGACCGACAGCCAAGACTGGTGGCCGGCCGACTATGGCAACTATACCGGCTTCTTCGTGCGCATGGCTTGGCACAGCGCTGGCACCTACCGAACCTATGATGGTCGCGGCGGCGCCAATTCTGGCTCGCAGCGCTTTGCGCCTCTGAACAGCTGGCCAGACAATGGCAACCTGGACAAAGCCCGCCGCCTGCTTTGGCCGATCAAGCAGAAGTATGGCAATAAAATCTCTTGGGCCGACCTAATGATCCTCGCCGCCAATGTCGGCATGGAAACCTGCGGTCTGAAGACGTTTGGCTTCTCTGGTGGCCGTGCTGACTGGTTCGAGCCGGAAGAAGACATTTACTGGGGTCCAGAAACCGAATGGCTCGCCGATGAGCGTTATTCTGGGGAACGTGACCTCGCAACGCCGCTCGGTGCGGTTCAGATGGGTCTGATCTACGTCAACCCAGAAGGCCCGAACGGCAACCCAGACCCGCTAAAGTCTGCCTATGACATTCGCGACACCTTTGCGCGCATGGCGATGAATGACGAAGAGACCGTTGCTCTCGTCGCTGGTGGTCACACCTTCGGCAAAGGCCACGGTGCTGGCCCAGAAGATCTGGTGGGCCGTGAGCCAGAAGGCGCTGAAATGCAGAATATGGGCTTTGGCTGGATGAACAGCCACGGCACCGGTAAAGGCGACGACACCACGACCGCTGGTTTCGAAGGCCCTTGGACGCCGACCCCAGATCAGTGGGACATGACCTATTTTGAAAACCTGCTCAAATATGAGTGGGAACAGGTCACCAGCCCATCAGGTCACGTTCAGTGGTCGCCCGTCGCCGGCCAAGGCGCTCCAGAAGCTCCAATGGCGCATGACGCGTCTAAGACCCAGCCGCTGATGATGACGACGGCTGACATGGCGCTGAAGCTCTTCCCAGACTATGCCGCGATCTCTGCTGACTTCCTGGCCAATCCAGACAAGTTTGCGGATGCCTATGCGCGTGCCTGGTTCAAACTGACCCACCGCGATATGGGACCAAAGTCTCGCTATGTTGGACCAGAAGTGCCGGCTGAAGACCTGATCTGGCAGGACCCTGTTCCAGCGCAAGAGGGTGCTCTGATCAATGACACCGAGATTGCTGAACTGAAAACGGTAATCCTGGCCTCTGGCCTCAGCGTTTCGCAACTTGTCAGCGCGGCTTGGGCGTCAGCCTCAACCTATCGCGACTCAGACAAGCGTGGCGGCGCCAATGGCGCACGTATTCGCCTCGCCCCACAAAAAGACTGGGACATCAACGTCTCGTCTGGCGTGCCGGAAGTGGTTGCGAAACTGGAAGAGATCCAAAGCGCGTTCAATGCCAGCGGCACGAAAGTGTCCCTCGCTGACCTGATCGTCCTTGGCGGTTGCGCCGCAATTGAGAAAGCCTCTGGTGCGAGCGTTCCGTTCACACCGGGCCGGACCGATGCGACGCAAGAGTGGACTGACGTTGACTCGTTCGGCGTTCTTGAGCCGAAATTTGACGGCTTCCGCAACTATAAGAACACCGAAGACCCACGTGCGACGGAAGAATTGCTCGTCGACAAAGCGGCTCTGCTGACACTCTCTGCGCCAGAAATGACGGTGCTCGTTGGTGGCCTGCGGGTCCTCGGCGCGAATGCTGACGGCTCTGAGCACGGCGTGTTCACCGATAATGTTGGAACGCTCAGCAATGACTTCTTCGTCAATCTCCTCGACATGGCGAATGAGTGGGTGGCTGATCCATCTGAAGAATATTTCGAAGGCCGCGATCGCAAGACCGGCGCTGCGAAATTCTCAGGCACGCGCGCAGACTTGGTGTTCGGTTCGAACTCCATCCTCCGCTCGATTGCTGAGATCTATGCCCAGAGCGACTCCAAAGAGCGCTTCACCCGCGACTTCATCAAAGCGTGGAACAAAGTGATGATGCTCGACCGGTTCGACGTGAACTAAGCGCGAGCTGATTTGAAATAGAGAAGGCGGTCTCCGAGGAGGCCGCCTTTTTTTGTGTCCGAGTTCCCGGACCTGATCCGAGACCACGGTTCTCTTCCGAGCGCTCTGCCCAGCTTGTCTGGGCAGTCCATCTCGTAGGTTCGCGGCAAGACCGGGAGCGATGAGACCTCTCTCGGTCGTTGTGCAGGTTTCTCGTGCTGGGCCCTCGGGACAAGCCCGAGGGAACGCTAGGTGGAGACATTGATCATACTATCACCGGCGATCCCTGCGAAGGCAGGGATCCATGGAGCGAAATGACCCATGGTCACTTTGATGAAGGTCCGTCCTTGGGCCCCAGCCTGCGCTGGGGTCGTCGGCTGAGATGGTTGAGGATCACAGGTTTTCTCTTCCGAATTCCCGGACTTGATCCGGGACCTCCTGCGGGGCTTTCGGAATAGCTGCACAAGATCCCGAATCAAGTCCGGGAACTCGGTACGTCTAAGCGGCCGCTTGATCGGCTTCGGAGGGATCATAATTCAAGATCGGCCCCAACCAGCGCTCTGCGGTCCGCAATTCCATACCCTTGCGACGAGCATAGTCTTCAACCTGATCGCGCTCGATCCGACCGACAGCAAAGTATGCGCTTTCAGGATGCGCGAGATACAAGCCTGAGACCGCGGCGGCCGGCGTCATCGCAAAACTCGTGGTCAGCTCCATGCCGATGCGGTCGGCTTCTAAGAGCTTAAACAGGGTTTCTTTTTCGGTGTGATCGGGCTGGCACGGATAGCCGGGCGCGGGGCGGATGCCGGAATAGCCTTCTTTGATCAGCTCGTCATTGGAGAGCGCCTCATCAGAGGCATAGCCCCACAGCTCTTTGCGCACCCGTTCGTGCATGTATTCGGCCATGGCTTCAGCGAACCGGTCTGCCAGCGCTTTCACCATGATCGCGGAATAATCGTCCGCTTCGGCTTCGAACTTTTTGGCGATCTCTTCGGCCTCAGGGCCCGCGGTCACAGCAAATCCGCCAATATGATCGCCCGCTTCGGCGACAAAGTCAGACAGCGCAAAATTGGCGCGCTGATTGTCTTTGACCATTTGCTGGCGGAGCGTGTGGAAGGTCTCACCGCTCTCAAGTTTGATGTCATCGCCATCGCGCTGAGCCGGCCAGAAGCCGATCACGGCTTTGGGTTTGAACCAATCCTGCCCGAGGATTTGCTGCATCATGTTCTCGGTATCGCGCCAGAGGTCCCGGGCGGCTTCGCCAACAATCTCGTCGTCCAAGATATGCGGATAGCGTCCGGCCAGGTTCCAGCTGGAGAAATAAGGCGTCCAATCAATGTAGCGGGCGAGCACAGAGAGATCGAAATCCTCAAACACTTTGGTGCCAGTAAAGGTCGGGGCAGGTGGGGTCGGGGCTTCGAGCTTGTGGGCGTGCGCGCGGGCGACTTGGATCGGATGACGCGGCTTTGGCGGACCCCCGGCTCGGCTGTCACGCATGCGTTGATATTTCGCTTGCGCAGTCTCCACGAAAAGTGGGCGCTCTTCGTCTGAGAGCAAGGCGGAGACCACACCCACGGCGCGGCTCGCATCGGTGACGTGAATGGTCGGACCATTGTCGCGGGCCGGATCGATCTTCACCGCTGTGTGCGCTGGCGACGTGGTTGCCCCGCCAATCAGAAGCGGCTGCTCCATACCGGTACGCTGCATTTCGCGGGCGACATAGACCATTTCGTCCAAGCTCGGTGTGATCAGACCGGACAGGCCGATAATATCGACCTCTTCTTCCTTGGCTTTGGCGAGGATGTCTTCGCAGGGGACCATGACGCCCATATCGACGATCTCATAGCCATTACAGGCGAGCACGACGCCAACAATGTTCTTGCCGATATCGTGCACGTCGCCTTTGACGGTCGCCATGAGCACTTTGCCGTTTGAGACATCGACTGTGCCAAGTTCTTCTTTTTCGGCCTGCATGAACGGGTCGAGATAAGCCACCGCAGCTTTCATCACGCGGGCTGATTTCACCACTTGCGGCAGGAACATTTTTCCGGAGCCGAACAGGTCGCCAACGACATTCATGCCGTCCATAAGCGGGCCTTCAATGACGTGCAGCGGACGCGCGGCGGCGGCTCGGGCTTCTTCAGTGTCTTCGTCGATAAACTCGGTAATGCCATTGACGAGGGCATGCTCCAAACGCTTCGCCACCGGCAGCTCGCGCCAAGACATGTCTTTCTCGGCGGTCTTACCCTTCTGGCCGCGGAATTGTTCGGCATAGTCGACCAGCGCTTCGGTCGCCTCTCCATTGCGGTTGAGGATCACGTCTTCGACCAGCTCGCGCAGCTTCGGCTCGATCTCATCATAGATGTCGAGCTGACCAGCATTAACGATGCCCATATCCATGCCGGCTGGGATCGCATGGTAAAGGAAGACCGAGTGCATGGCCCGGCGCACCGGCTCATTGCCGCGGAATGAGAAGCTGACATTTGAGAGCCCGCCCGAGATGTGACAGCCGGGGCAGGTCTCGCGGATCACTTTAGTCGCTTCAATGAAATCAACCGCATAATTATTGTGGTCATCAATGCCAGTGGCGACGGCGAAAATGTTCGGGTCGAAAATGATGTCTTCGGCTGGGAACCCAACCTCTTCGGTGAGGATTTTAAACGCGCGCTGACAGATCTCGATCTTGCGCGGCGCGGTGTCGGCTTGGCCAACCTCATCAAAGGCCATGACCACAACTGCGGCGCCGTAAGACAGGCATTTGCGGGCCTGTTCGCGGAACTGATCCTCACCTTCTTTCATCGAGATGGAATTGACGACGGCCTTGCCCTGCACGCATTTGAGGCCGGCTTCGATAACGTCCCATTTGGAGCTATCGATCATCACTGGCACGCGGGCAATGTCGGGTTCTGCGGCGATCAGGTTGAGGAATGTGGTCATCGCCTCAGCGCCATCCAGCATGCCTTCATCCATGTTCACATCGATGATCTGGGCGCCATTCTCGACTTGCTGGCGCGCCACCTCGACCGCGGTGGCATAATCGCCATTCACGATCAGTTTCCGGAATCGCGCAGATCCCGTGACATTGGTGCGTTCGCCAATATTGACGAAGTTCTGGGAGGCTGTGGTCATGTTCGCAGTTTTCTATTCGTCCGAAATTGTTTCAAAGCTGCCGACAAGCATGCGCTTGCCGTCAAAAGGCATGGTCATATTCTCATCATTGAAAACCGGGTCGGACATGCATTGCTCCATGCCTTTGTCGCGCGCTTCTTTCGAGGGCCATTCGATCCAAGAAAAGACGATGACTTCGCCGGGTTTCGCTTTCACCGCCATCGGGAAAGACGTGACTTCGCCGTCTGGCACCTCGTCGCCCCAATTGTCGACGACGCGGAGCGCGCCATACTTTTTAAACACCGGGCTGGTGATCCGCGCATGTTCCAAATAGAGCTCTTTATTCTCGACCGGAACGGCGGCGACAAATCCATCAATATAGGTCATCAGCTGGGCTCCTTTACGAGACCTTTGAGGCCATCAATGCTCTCCGCATTCTTTTCATAGCGACTGGCGACCCATTCTTCGGTTGATTTATTGTCGACATAGCGGGTCAGCTGATCGCGTTCGCCTTTGAACTCATAGAACGGCACGCCCCAGCCGCAGCTATCCTGGATGCGCGTGAGTTTGACCTTGAACACACCGCGGGCGCGTTCGAAGCCAGGGAAGAGCGCCAGCATGTCGTCCCATTCGGCATGGTGCGGATTGATCACCTCGCCCGTCCCGAACAGGCGCAAAATATTGGCAGGGCCTTCAAAGGCGCAGAACATGATGGTGATGCGGCCATTTTCTTGGACATGGGCCTGGGTCTCAATGCCGGAGCCGCCAAGGTCCAGCCAAGCCACAGTGGTGTCGTCGAGAACCTTGAACGCGTCATAACCCTTTGGCGAAAGATTGATGTGCCCATCGCCTGAAAGCGGCGCAGACGCGACGAAGAACATCTTCTGCTTCTCGATGAATTTGATGATCCGATCATCAAGCTTGTCATACACTTTCATGGGCAGGTCTCCTTCAGGGCTGGGGTTGCCCTACGATGCCACTTCAAACGGTTCGAGGCCAGCAAGACGCATCGAGTTTTTGCTCGGCGCGATTTCGCGCGGCTTGACCCCTTCAATGGCCTTGGCGAGAGCCTTCACATGCGCCGGTGTGGTGCCGCAGCAGCCGCCAATAATGTTGACGATGCCATCTTCAGCCCAGCCGCTCAGCTTGCCTGACGTCTCGTGCGGCTCCTCATCATACTCGCCCATTTCATTCGGCAGTCCGGCATTTGGATAGGCCGCGACAAGCGTGTCTGAGATGCGCGACAAGGAGGCGATGTGGGGACGCATCAATTCCGCGCCGAGCGCGCAGTTAAAGCCAATGGCAAATGGTTTCGAATGACGCACCGAGTTCCAAAACGCTTCTACGGTTTGCCCTGACAAGGTGCGGCCGGAGCGGTCCGTAATCGTGCCGGAAATCCAGAGCGGTAGCTCATCCATGCCCTCGGCTTCAAGGTCCATCTTGGCTTTGATCGCGGCTTTGCAGTTCAGCGTGTCGGTGATCGTCTCGATCATATAAAGGTGCACGCCGCCTTCATTCAGCGCCAGGATCTGTTCGCGATAGGCCTGGTAGACCTGGTCGAAAACGACCTCGCGGGCGCCCGGATCATTCACATCGGAACTCATCGAGAGCATTTTATTAAGAGGACCGATAGAACCCGCAGCGAAGCGCGGTTGATCGGGGGTCTTTTCCGTCCACGCGTCCGCGGCCTCACGTGCGAGGCGCGCGCCAGCATGGTTGATGTCGATCACGTCCTGCAGGGTGAGATTATAGTCATCC
>JBCBDI010000035.1:0-15734 GCA_038529885.1 Pseudomonadota bacterium | reverse complement strand
GGAGCGCAAAGGCTTTGTGGATGTTGTCGGCAGCGAAGAAGACAAAAGGCGTAAGTTTGTCAGCATCACCAAAGCCGGCCGGGAAGCCCGTGCGACGGGCGTCCGAGCGATGGCACCCTTCGCCGAGACCCTGATTGAGACTCAAGATGTCGCGCAATTGGCGAAAATCCTGCCAACCTTGCAAGCGTTGCGCGAATTCCTCGATGCCGAAAGAAATGCAGTTGACGGATTAACCTGATCCCTTGGCAGAGGGTGCAAATCAGCCCTATTGCTACCAATTCGTTAACACTTGGCGCGTATTTGTTAAGGTTAGCATGTCATTTTGGGGCTGAGGGTGATGATTGCCTTGTATTTTTTGATCTATGCGATGATCGGTGCGGGAGCCGGATGGGGCCTGCACACCTATGCTGCCGTTGAATTGCCGCTGGCAATCTGTGGCGGCGCAATCATCACGGCCCTCATCGGACAGGTTCACTTGTTTGCCTCACGTGCAGGCGGGAATTCTGACATTGAAACGCGCATGGAAACGGTTGAGTCCTCTCAGCAAGATGTTCGCGACCGCGTCGATGTTGTCGAGGCCCGGACCACCGCGATTGAAACCACCGTGAAGCAAGAGCTGACCGAACGCCGCGACGCCCTGGTCAGTGAAATGAAGCAGCTTGAAACGCTGATTGATCGCCTTTCGCGCAGTTTTGAGACCAAGCTTGCTGATGCCGAAACGCAAGGCGAAGTCGCGCCGATGGAAGATGCGGTCCTGCGCAATGTGAAAGACGCACTGGCCGATGGCCGCGTGGATTTGCACTTGCAGCCCATCGTCTCTCTGCCGCAGCGCCGGGTCTCATTCTATGAAGGCTATACGCGTCTGCGGGGGCCGGATGGCTCTTTGATTCTCCCTGCGGATTTCCTCGATGCCGCGCGCCGCGCGAACTTGCTCGGGGTCATTGATAATATGATGCTCTATCGCTCGGTCGAAGTGGTGCGCCGCCTCGCAGCGCGCGATCGCCGAGTTGGTGTGTTCTGCAATGTTTCGGCCTACTCGCTTGAAGATCCTCACTTTTTCCCGTTCTTCCTGAGCCATATGGAGCAGAATCGCGACCTAGCTGGAGCGCTCATCTTTGAGATCCGGACCAGCAGTTTCGAGCATCGTTCGCGCCAAATGCGCGAAGCCATGGAACGCCTGACGGCGCTCGGGTTCCGCTTCTCCATCGACCATGCAGAGACCATCGATATCGATCTGCCGCGCCTTCAGGATGCCGGCATTCGTTTCGTCAAATTCAAAGGCGGCGAACTGATCGAACAGCTGCGCGATCCGTTTGGGCCGCGTCCGATCTCTTCGGTCGACCGCAAAGTCTCAGGCGAGGAAGTGGCGGCTGTCTGCTCGCGCTATGGCGTCACGCTGATCGCCGAGAAGATCGAGGAAGAGGTGAGCGTGGTCGAAGTGCTGGAGTTCGGCATTCCGTACGGCCAGGGCCACATTTTCGGGGCGCCGCGTCCGATCAAATCCTCGCTCATGCAGGAAACAGCGCCGCCTGCAGAACTGGTGCGCCAGCTGACCTCGCGGGCTTCATAGCCAGTCGGCGGATTGACGCCGCTCGCCGCGCTTCCTAATTCGCAGCCATGACAAGACCTGATTTTCCAGGCGGCCTCGCCGCTATTGCTGATCAATATGACGCTGTTCTGTGTGACGTTTGGGGCGTGATCCATAATGGCCAATTCGCCTTTGAAGAGGCGTGCGAGGCATTGGTGCGTTATCGCGATCAAGGCGGCGCGGTCTGCCTGATCACCAATGCCCCGACACCAAAAGAGCGGGCCACACGATTCTTCGATCCGCTTGGCGTTCCTCACGAAGCCTATGATGATTGTGTCACTTCCGGTGATGCGACCCGCCAACTCTTGAGCGAGCGCGTTGGCGAAGTGTTCTATAAAATGGGAGCGGATGCCGGGTGGGAGCATGATCGGTTTTTGTATGAAGGCCTCGATCTGCAATTTGGCGATGAGCGCAATTCCAACACAGTGCTTTGCATTGGCCTGGAAGACCAAGAAAATGATCACCCGGATGATTATCGCGACCGGCTTGCGGAGCTGGCCGATCGCAGCATGGAGATGATCTGCGCCAATCCGGATATCCGCGTGCGCATTGGCGATCAGCTGGTTTGGTGCGCGGGCGCGTTGGCGCAAATATTCGAGGAAGAAGGCGGCACGGTGATCTATCCGGGCAAACCGTTTGACCCGATCTATGATCTCGCTTTGACGAAGCTTGCAGACCTTGGCGTTGAGCCCGCTCCAAGCCGCATTTTGTGCATCGGCGACAGTCCGGGAACCGACATGCGAGGGGCGGCGCATCGGGGTTATGATGGGCTCTATGTGGGGACCGGCCTGACACAGCATGGCGCGAACTTTGAGCAAGAAGTCACGGATCTGCTGAGCGAATACGCCGTTCCAGCAAAATGGGCCCTGCCAAAACTCTCTTGGTGACGAATCCTGAAACACACTGTAACAGGCCGTGAACGTAAACGGAGATCTGTCCGACATGACTTATAAAGAGGGGTACAAGTTCGAGGACCTGTCCGTCGGGATGACGCATCAAACTGAGCACGTCATTACCGAGGATGATATCGAACTGTTCGCGCAAGTTTCAGGGGATCGCAATCCGCTGCACATGGACGAAGAGTTTGCTAAGCAAACCCCGTTCGGCCAGCGCATCGCTCATGGCGCTCTGACCGCGAGCTATATTTCGGGCATTCTAGGCAATGACGTGCCGGGGCCAGGCTCGATCTTTGTCGGTCTGAATATGCGCTTTCGTCGCCCCGTTTTCATTGGCTCTCACGTGACCGTCAAAGTCGAAGTGACGGAGATGAAAGAGCGCGGCAATCGCGTGACGCTCAAAGTATCATGTAATGTCGATGGCAAGGCCGCGATTTCAGGCGAAGCCATGGTCATGGTCCCGAGCCGAGACGATTAGATGACGGTCATTGCGCATTATCGAGATGTCCCGGAGGAGGCGCGCGGATTTTCCGTCGCTCTGGGGAATTTTGATGGTGTGCATGCGGGGCACCGCGCCGTGATTGAAGCGGCAAGTGCGGCGGGCGGTAAGCTCGGCGTCGCTACGTTTGAGCCGCCACCGCGCGCTTTCTTTCGCCCGGATGATCCACCATTTCGGATCTATCGCCCGGCCCGGCGCAATGCGCGTCTGGCAGAGCTTGGCGCTGCCGCTGTCTATGAGCTCCCCTTCAATGCGGACATGGCGGCGATGACCGACGAAGCGTTTGCGCGCGATGTTCTAAAGGACGGGATTGGCGCAGCGCATGTCACGGTGGGCTTCGATTTTCGCTTTGGTCGCGGACGTATGGGCGATGCGGCGCGGCTCGCCTCACTTGGGCGCGCGATGGGCTTTGGGGTCACGATTGTCGACAAGATTGAAGCGCTCGGCGCGAAAGCTTCATCGACCGCTATTCGCGAATCCCTAATCGCCGGTGAGCCTGAGAAAGCGGCTGAAATCCTTGGCCATGACTGGGTTGTCGATGGCCTGGTCGAGCATGGCGAAAAGCGCGGGCGCACGATTGGTTTCCCGACCGCCAATCTGCATCTCGGCGAGCTCATCCATCCGCGCCATGGCGTCTATGCGGTGCGCGCCCGGATTGCGGGTGAAACCGAGTGGCGACAAGGCGTTGCAAATTTCGGCCGCACGCCGACAACCGGCCTTCGCGATCCGCTGCTCGAGACCTTCATTTTCGACTTTGACGGCGATATTTATGGCCAGCAGCTAGACGTCGCGCTGGTGCGTTTTCTGCGCCCAGAACTCAAGTTCGACAGTCTCGACGCGATGGTGGCGCAGATGCAATTAGATGTCGAAAACACAAAAACCGTGCTAAAGTGAAATCACTAGGGGGCGACCAATTCGAACACACTCTGGCGTGAGAGTGCGAAGAGGGAGCCATATGTTTAAGTCTTTTCTAGCTGCCACTACAGTTGCAGCCTCACTTTCAATTTTCACTGCAAGTGCGCAAACGGTCGATCCGGTGCCGGTGGATACGCGAATCGTAACCGCTGTGACCCTGGACGAGCTTCGATCCATCGTCACGGGGTATCAGCACACCGTGATAGAAGACCTCTCGGACCAAAACGGATTTCTGGTCGAGACGCCAGGCGGGTTCAAATATCTCGCGCTCTTGCGCATGTGCGATGAGGCGCAATCCTGCCAAGGCGTGGTCATCGGCTCGGTGCATGATCTGCCGGACGGCACATCATGGGAGCTGCTCAATCAAATCGATGCGCAAATGGAGGCGTTCGGGCTGACGGTGGCGAATAATCAGCTGATCATCGACCGCATGTTCATTCTGTCCGGCGGGGTCCAGGTGGAGAATTTCAAGCATGAAATTGGGCGTCTGGTCTTGGTCGCTCCGGCGGTTGTGAACGGTATGAATGAAGCGCTCGCCGCACCTGCGGAGGGGTAGCCGCCTCGCCGACACTGCTGTCTAAGCAGGAAAGGCAAGTGACAGCACAAGCGAGCCCTGCTAAGCGAGCCGCATGAGCAGGGCCGCAATCATATCCATTATTCGAATTAGCGGCCCGGTCGCCCGCCCCTAAGGGAGCTCGCGGCCGGGGTTGTAATTGCTTTAGCCCTTTCTTCACACGCTGATCCGAAGACGTCCAAATGGCCGATACTGATAAACCGAAAAAACCCGAGAATCCTTACAAGGATACACTCTTCCTCCCGACCACTGAGTTCCCGATGCGCGGCGGCTTGCCGAAGGCTGAGCCTAAGTGGATCGAAAAATGGGATGAGATGAAGCTCTATGAGCGCTTCCGCGCCGATGCCAAAGCGCGCGGGGCAGAGCCCTTCATCCTGCACGATGGCCCACCTTATGCGAACGGACCGATCCACCTTGGCACCGCGATGAATAAGATCATCAAGGATATCATTGTCCGCAATCACCAGATGCGCGGCTTTGATGCCTCTTACCTGCCGGGCTGGGACTGTCACGGCCTGCCAATTGAGTGGAAAGTTGAAGAGCAGTTCCGCTCTAAAGGCCGGACCAAGGATGACGTTCCAGGCGATGAGTTCCGCCGCGCCTGCCGCGAATATGCGACCGAATGGATCGAGGTCCAGAAACAAGGCTTCCGCCGCTGCGGCGTCGAGGGCGAATGGGACGATCCGTACCTGACCATGAATTTTAAGTCCGAAGCCGCGACGGTGCGTGAATTCTTGCGCGTTGCCATGGGCGGACGCTTGGTGCGCGGCGCCAAGCCGGTCATGTGGTCGCCGGTCGAGCGGACGGCGTTGGCTGAGGCGGAAGTCGAGTATCACGACCGCAAAGTGCCGGTGATCTGGGTGAAGTTTCCAGTGAAAGACGGCCCCGCTGAGTTAGCCGATGCGAGCGTCGTCATCTGGACGACGACCCCTTGGACCATCCCGGCAAACCAGGCGGTCTCTTACAATACCAGCATCGCGTACGGCCTCTATGAGGTCCAAGATGTGATGACCGAAGAAGAGCTTGGCTTTGCGCCCTACGCAAAGGCGGGTGACAAGCTGATCATCGCTGATGCGCTGGCTCAAAGCGTTCAAGACAATGCGAAGATCAAAGCCTGGTCGCGTGTCTCTGATGTTGACCCATCGCAGTTGAGCACGCTCTCGCATCCGCTGCACGCGCTCGACCCTTTCTTCACTCACGACATCCCAATGCTCGCGGGCGATCACGTTACCGCTGATGCCGGTACTGGCTTCGTACATACCGCGCCGGCGCATGGTGAAGACGACTTTAATGTCTGGGTTGAGACGGGCCGCACGACGCAAGAGATCCGGCAGATCGTTGATCCAGATGGCTGCTATACCGATGAGGTTCCTGAACCGCTACGGGGCCTAGATATCATCCGAACCTCTGGCAAGAAACGCGGAGAGCAGGGCAAGGCCAATCCGGAAGTGATCCGGCTCCTCGCCGAGAGCGGCAATCTGCTGGCGCGCGGCATGACCAGCATTCGCGATGCGCACTCTTGGCGCTCCAAGGCGCCGGTGATCCGCCGGGCGACGCCGCAATGGTTCATCGCCATGGACACGCCCGGCAAGGATGGCTCGCGGCCGCTGCGCGAAATGGCCTTGGAAGGTATTGAGCAGACCAAATTTGTCCCGCCGACCGGCTATAATCGCTTGAAAGCCATGGTCGCCGATCGTCCGGACTGGCTCATCTCGCGACAGCGCAATTGGGGCGTGCCGATCACGCTGCTGGTCAATAATGACGGTCAACCGCACACGGCAGCGATGTCCGAAGCAGATGCGGCGGCGGTGAATGAAAAGATCCTCGCCAAAATCCGCGAAGAGGGCGTCGAGGGCTGGTTTTCGGCTGAAGTCAGTGATTTCCTCGATGATCCGACTGGCTGGGACAAGGTCAATGACGTGTTGGACGTCTGGTTCGATTCCGGCACGACGCACGCTTTTGCGCTGCGCGATCGCGGGATCATCGACGAAGATACCGGCGTTGCCGATGTCTATCTCGAAGGGTCTGACCAGCATCGCGGTTGGTTCCAATCCTCGCTTCTGGAATCATGCGCGACCCGCGGCATGGCGCCGTTCCGCCAAGTCGTGACGCACGGCATGATTGTCGATGGCGAAGGCAAGAAGATGTCGAAATCGATCGGCAACACGATCGATCCGGCGGACTTTGCCAAACAGTATGGCATTGAGATCCTGCGGCTCTGGACGGCCAGCGGTGACTATACCGAAGACTTGCGGATCTCTGACGAGATCATCAAAGGTGCGGTGGAGAATTATCGCCGCTTGCGCAACACGCTGCGCTATTTGCTTGGCGCTCTGGATGGCTATAGCGCCGATGAAGCGGTGCAGCCGGCGGATATGCCGAGCTTGGAGCGCTGGGTGCTGCATCGCCTCGCCGAATTGGATGAGCTGGTGCGCAAATCCTATGAAGAGCATGACTTTAAGCGCATCATGGCGGCGATGTTGAACTTCTGCTCTGTCGATCTTTCAGCCGTCTATTTCGACATTCGTAAGGACAGCCTTTATTGCGACGCGCCGAGCGATGTTCGGCGTCGGTCCGCCCGAACCGTCATGGCGGCGATCTTGGAGCGATTGCTCGGATGGCTGGCACCGATCATGCCGTTTACGACCGAAGAAGCCTTTCTGATGAGCGTCTTCGCAGACCGGGCCGACAGTGTGCACTTGCTGCAAATGTCGGAAACGCCGGGCGACTGGAAAGACGCAGACCTGGCCGCGCGCTGGGAGAAGATCTTCCGCGTACGCCGGGTGGTGACGGGCGCGATTGAGGTTGAACGTCGTGAGAAGCGGATCCGGTCTTCGCTCGAAGCCGCCCCGAAAGTGTTCATCTCCGACCCAGAGCTGATGAGCGCCTATGAAGGCGAAGCGGCGGAAGACATTTTCATCACTTCGCAAGCTGAGCTCGTCTCAGAAGCGGCCCCAGAGGCGGCCTTCCGCCTGCCGGAAGAGGGCAGTGTGGCGGTCCTGCCGGGGCAGGCAAGCGGCATCAAATGTGCGCGCAGTTGGAAATATTTCGATCCCGTCAGTGCGGACCCTGAGTTTCCCGACGTGACGGCGCGCGACGCCGCTGCTATCCGGGAAATCAGAGGATAGTATGAGCAAAAACGCCCGGATCCTGTTTTACTTTCTGGTGCCGATCATTGTCGTCCTCGACCAATGGTCAAAGTGGCTGATTTTGAACGAGCCGACATTCAATGCGCTCGGCTGTCTGGATCAGACGCAGCGCTGCGGACAAGTGGAGGTCCTCTCTTTCTTTGACCTCACCATGGTCTGGAATCGCGGGATCAGTTTCGGGATTGGCCAATCAGAAGGCCTGATGCGCTGGTTTTTGGTGCTGATGACAACTGGGATCGCGATTGGCTTCTCGGTCTGGCTGTATCGCGCCACACGGCGGTTTACCGGGCTTGCTTTGGCGCTGGTGATAGGCGGCGCGATTGGCAATGTCATCGACCGGGTCCGGTTTGGCGCCGTGGTCGACTTTCTCGATTTCAGCGGCTTAATGCGGCCATACTTTTTCAATTATGTGTTCAACGTTGCAGATGCGGCGATATCTGTAGGCGCGGTCTTGCTCTTTGCTGACCAGTTCCTAATGTCGCAGCAAGACAAAGCGGCAGATGCCGCACCTGAAGATGAGGCAAAGGCGCCATGAAGAAATCCGCTTTAATCGTATCGTCAGCGCTGGCTCTGACCTTGGTCGCAGGCTGCGCCGGTCTCAGCCGCAGCAATAGCCCGGACGAGTTTCGGGTGGTCAAAAAAGCGCCACTCGTGATCCCACCAGATTATAGCTTGCGCCCGCCAGAAGCAGGCCAAGCGCAGCCATTTGAAGTCGATGAAAGCCGCGTCGGAACGGTCTTCTCGTTTGGCACTGAACTTGGCCAGAATGCCAGCGCCGGTGAGCGCGCACTGGTCGCGGCAGCTGGCGCAAATGCGGTCAGCCCAATCATCCGCCAGCAGGTTGACTGGGAACAAGCCAAAACCGTCCGCAAGTCTTCCAGCATTACCGATCGCGTCCTCGGCTGGGATGGCGAAGAGGGCGAAACCGCTGACAGCGCCACTGGCGGCGGTGATGTCGTCATCGAACGGGGCAATGGCGAACGGCTAAAACTGCCTGGCACATAGGCCTCCTCAG
Organism: Pseudomonadota bacterium; assembly: GCA_038529885.1. Lineage (GTDB taxonomy): Bacteria > Pseudomonadota > Alphaproteobacteria > Caulobacterales > Hyphomonadaceae > Henriciella. The sequence continues at coordinate 7,098 of JBCBDI010000035.1, read as the reverse complement.
AATACATTCATTAGGGGGCAGCGAGTGGAGAACCGTTTGAAACGATTGGTATCCGGCGCTCTAGTCGCCCTTACTATAAGCACGAGCGTCGCCTTTGCGGAGGACGCCGCAGACGCCTGGGCGCCTGAGACCTTCACGCTTGAAAATGGCATGGACGTCGTCGTCCTGCCGGATCATCGCGCACCGGTCGTGACGCATATGGTCTGGTACAAAGTCGGCGCGGTCGACGAAGATCCCGGCAAGTCCGGCATTGCGCATCTGTTTGAGCATGTCATGTTCAAAGAGACCGATGATCTCGCCGATGGCGAGTTTGATTCCATCATCTCGCGGCTCGGCGGCCAGAAGAACGCGTTCACCAGCTGGGACTATACCGCTTATTATGAGCGCGTCGCCAAGCAACATCTCGGCAAGATGATGGAGTTGGAAGCTGAGCGGATGACCGACCTCATCATCGATGAGGACCCGGACGGCAGCTTCATCACTGAGCGCGATGTTGTCCGCGAGGAACGTCGCCAGCGAATTGAGAACAATCCGAACGCCATTCTGCAAGAACAAGTCCTGGCCGAGTTCTGGAAGGGCCATCCCTACGAAATCACCGTCATTGGCCTGATGGAAGAGGTCGAAGCGCTCACGCCGCAAGACGGCATCGATTTTTACCGCAAATATTATTCGCCCGAGAATGCGATCTTGGTTGTCGCGGGCGATGTCACCGGCGAAGAGGTCAAAGCGCTCGCCGAGCTTCACTATGGTCAGATCGAGCCCTCCGGCTTGGTCGATGGCACGCGAAAATGGCGAGACGTTGAGCCGCTCAGCGAGACCAAGGAAATGGTCCATCGCGACCCGAAAGTGCGCCAGCCCTCTTGGACCCGCTATTATTATGGCACCAGTTCCACGCGTGACCCAGAATTCGCGCTCGCCTTAGATGTCGGCCTGTCCGTCCTCGGCGGCGGCTTTACCAGCATGCTCTATGAGGCGCTGGTCGAGGATCAGAAAGTCGCGGTCAGCGCTGGCTCGGCAGCTTGGACCAGCCTGCACGACCAAGGCCCGGCCTTCCTCTATGCCTCGCCAAGTCCTGGCGTCTCTATGGAAGAGCTTGAAACCGCGGTGATGGCTGAACTCGCCAAGATTTTGGACCAAGGCTTTGACGATGCAGATGTCGAGCGGGTCAAAAACTCCATGGCGGCTGAGGCAATCTATGCGCGCGACAGCCAGCAAAACATGGCGCAGATCTTTGGCGGTTGGCTGGCGATTGGCGGCGACGTGAATTATTTCGTCGAGTATCCGAACAAAGTCCGCGCGGTGACGACTGAAGAAGCGCTCGAAGCCGTTCGCCGCGTCTTTGCCGAAGACAAACACTATATCGAAGCGCACCTGCTTCCAGAAGAGGGAGCGTGAGCATGATGAGACTTTCCGCCCTCGCCAGCAGTGCTGTCTTCGCCTTTGGCCTCAGCGCCTGCGCGCCTGCAACTGACCCGGCCCCAGAACTGATCGTCGACGTGCATGACGGTGAGTTTGCCACTATCCAACAATTCACCACGCCCGCCGGCGTTTCGGTCTGGCTGGTGGAAGAGCCGTCCATTCCGATCCTGTCGCTGCGCATGGCCTGGCCAGCCGGTCAGGTGAACGACCCGGAAGGTGCTGAGGGCCTCACGGCTGGAACCATGTATTTGATGAATGAAGGCGCCGGCGATCTCGACGCGCAAGGCTTCATCAAGCGCATGGAAGATTTGAACATGAGTTTTGGCTGCAGCGCGTCGAATGAAAGCACGTTCTGCAATGCCACCATGCTCACCGATAATGTGGATGACTCTTTTGATCTCATCACGCTCGCCTTTGAAGATCCAAACTTTAATGAGAGCTCGCTCGAGCGCTATAAGCGTGAGCTAGAGGTCAGCGTGAATGAGCGCGAAACCGATCCTGGATATCTAGCGCGCCGGGCACAGATCGAGGCGCTCTATCCTGATCACGCCTATGCGCGCGAACTGACCATGGAGAGCGTGGCGACCTTCTCAACTGAGACGATGAAAGTCCAGGCCGACCGTATCCTGGTCAAAGAGGGCTTGATGGTCACCGCCGTTGGCGCGATCTCTCCCGCCGAGCTTGCTCCGCTGATCGACCGCGCTGTGGCAAGTCTTCCGGAGGCCGGCGAAACGATTGAAACCGAGCAGGTTGTGCTGGGCGAGCCGATTGCGGACCCGATCGTGATTGATCTCCCGCAACCGCAAAGCTCGGTGACCTTCCTAGCCCCGGCCATGAAGCGCGAAGACCCGGACTTTTATACCGCTGTGGTGCTCAATTACACGCTCGGCGGCGGCGGTTTCTCCAGCCGCTTGATGAAAGACCTGCGGGTCGAGCGCGGCCTCACCTATGGCGTCTACACGCGCGTTCGCGCCGGTGACAAATTGCAAGTCTGGAGCGGCGGCGGTCAAACCAAGAATGAAAGCGTCGGCGAGTTTATCGCAGCCATTGAAGAAAACCTCACCACCATGGTGGAGGAGGGGATGACCGAGGAAGAGCTGGCGGACGCAAAGTCTTATCTCACTGGCTCTTATCCGCTTGGCTTTGACTCAAACGCTAAGATTGCAGGCAATATGATGGGCCTGCGCCTCGACGATCTACCGGTCGACTTCTTTGATAAGCGCAACGCCATGGTCGAAGCGGTGACCCTAGACGATGTGAACCGGGTCGCGCGCGAATATCTCGATCCGGCCAACTTCACCTTCATTGTGGTTGGCCAACCGCAAGGCTTAGATGGGTAAGTTTTGGCGGAGGGGCGCTTAAATCCATCCGGACAAGACGGCACCCTCCGTCTTTTCGTTATCATCGTGCCCATGACGATCTTTATCGCTGCAGCTGCGGCGAGCCTAATTAATCTCGATGGCTTTTTTGCCTTTGCCAAATTGCTCAATGACTGGATCTTGGCGACCTTCGCGAACGTGATTTCCTGGGCAGTGTTCGGGTTTGTTCTGACCTGTATCGCCGTGGTCGCTTCGCCACTCGGCAAAGTCACGATTGGTGGCAAAGGCGCGACGCGTACGCTTGATCCGCTGTCCTGGTTTTCGATCACGCTGTGCACAACGATCGCGATTGGCATTCTCTTTTGGGCGATGGCAGAGCCCATGTTCCATCTCTATGCACCGGGCGCTGAAGCCCGTGGGATCGCACCGCAAAGCGAAGACGCTAAAGCGTTTAGCCTCGTCACCCTGTTTATGAATTGGACGATTTCGCCTTATGCGATCTACACGGTCGCGGCGCTGACCTTTGCGCTCGCTTACCATAATCTCGGCAAACCTTATTCAGTTTCGGGGCCGTTCGTCGCCTTGATCGGGCGGCCTTTACCTGGACCGGTGGCGAGTGTCCTCGATGCGGCCATTCTCTTAGCCTTGATTATGGGGATGGCGGCTTCGCTCGGGGCAGGCATGCTCCTCCTATCGGGCGGCGTTGCGAACCTCACAGGCTTGTCGAGCGGTCCCCTCTCTTTGGCGCTTGTTGCACTGGCGATTGGCGTGGTTGTCCTGATCAGCTCGCTGACCGGCCTGATGCGCGGCATTCGGGTCTTGTCGCTTCTGAACACCTGGTTCTTTTTCGGGTTTGTCGTCTTCATTTTCATCTTTGGACCGACGCGCGAAATGGTGGTCCAAGGCTTCAGTGCGGCGGGCGGATATCTGTTCGAATTCGTCGATCGATCGCTGCTCATCGGGTCTGCCAGTGAGGACAGCGAATGGGCCAAGGGTTGGACGACCTTCTACTTCGCCAATTGGCTGGCCTGGGCGCCTGTGACGGCCATGTTCCTTGGACGGATCGCGCGCGGCTATAGCGTTCGCGCTTTTGTCCTGGTCAATTTGATCTTGCCATCCCTGTTTTCGATGATCTGGATGAGTGTCTTCGGCGTGTTTGCTATGGAAACCGATCTCGCTCAGGCGGGCGCGCTGAAAGAGACTTTGGATGCAGCAGGGCCCGAAGGCGTCATGTTCCGCGCCTTGGATTTTATTCCCCTGAGTGGATTGATGATCCCTTTGGTTTTGCTGCTCTCCTTCATCTCCTATGTCACTGCCGCGGACAGCAATACCGAGGCGATCTCGCAGATTTGTAAGACGCACGATCACCAAATGACGGAAGACGATGAGACCGAGCCGAACGCGCCGCGACTTAAAATGATCTGGGTGATCCTGCTGTGTCTGATGGCCTGGATCATGGTCGCATTTAGCGGCATTGATGGCGTGCGCATGCTCTCCAATGTTGGCGGGCTCCCGGCTTTGTTTGTGGTGCTCGGGCTGCAGGTCTGTCTGATCCGCATGGTGTTCCAAGCCCGCGCGCTCGATCAGTCTAGTGGCACGCCCGCCGCTTCGTGATAGGCTTGTCCCCGTGGAGGAGGACGTTTCATGAAACCCATTCTTTTATCGCTCGGCCTGGTTCTGGCGAGCACCGCAGCGTGTCAGCACACAGCCGTGAAGGAAAGCCCGAGCGCCGTGCAGGATGTTTCGGCCCTGGAGCAATTCGCCATTGGCGAGGTTTATACCGCCTTCCCGACACGCGCGCTGGTCGACACAGTCGAGACCACTGCCACGGGTCAGGACCATCGTTTGGTGCGGGTTGAGATGACCGGCGCACCGCAAGCGCGCGGCATTTATGAGCTGCACGTGACGCCGCTCGAGGATGGCAGCTTCAAACTCGAGAAAATCGAGAAGCTACAATAGCTCATCATCAACGAGCCGTTTGAGCTCGCTTGCAATCCCGTTCAAATTCTCGCGGATCCGTTTAAGACCGCCACCGCGGCCATTGTGAACGACGAGCTGTTTCCAGGGCAGGTCTTCCGGCTCTGGACTGCGCACGACCAAATGGCCAGAGCGCGGCAGGGCGGCATTGAGGAGCGCGCCCGAAAGGTCAAACCCGGCCTGCGCATTGAATGCGCCATTGCGGGCATCGGCTTCGAAATTGGATTGTTCGGAGCGTCCGACCGTATTGAACAGGATGGAAAGCTCAGGGCGTTTGTCTTCGCTGATCTGTTCCTCAATCACTTGATTGAGCAGCTTCACACCGCGCAGGGAATAGACATCTGGATGCATCGGCGTCAGCACGCGATTGGCCGCTTCTAGGGCGCAGCGTGTCAGGAAGGTGGCATTTGGATTGGTGTCGAAGACGATGAGGTCATACTCGCTACGATAATAGTCGATCATTCGCCGGAAATTGGCGCCGACCATGGCAAGCGCTTCCGGGCTTTTGGCGAAGGCGTATTTCGAGATCTCAAACTGGCCGGAGATGAGATCAAAACGGCCACCTGGAGCACCCTCACCAGCGAGGATATTATGCGTGATCACATCGCGCTCAGCTGGCTCAAACGGCTCGGTGCTGATCTCTGACCAGCTTTCTGCGGGCGAAACCGTGTCATAGGCGTGCAGGCGCGAGCGTTCGAACAGCGAGATGACCGACTTATCGCGCGCCGAGCTCGCATCGGCATGGTCCATATCGAAGAAGGTTTGGGTCAGATTGTATTGCGGATCCAAGTCGATCAGCAGGGTCCGCCCGCCAATTTTCGACTGCCAGCTGCCAAAGACTTGGCTGGATACGGTGGTTTTGCCGACCCCGCCTTTCAGGTTCATCACCGAGATTACGGGGCAACGGCGCTCATAACGGGCTTTCGCTGCGTCGACCAAACGCTCCAATGCCCCATCATCGCCGAGAGAATCCGTCAGTTTGTCGGCCAGCGCCGTTTTGAAGAGTTTCGACAGACGCGCATTGTCGGCGCGGATCGGAAATAGGGTGAGGCCCCGCCGGATCGCCCGTTCGAGCTGTGCTTGCACCGCTTTGGAGCGGATTGAGGAGGCTGAAACGAGGACCACCATGCCGAAAGCGGCATCGATCGCTTCATTGACAGAGTCTGGATCGACGTCTTTGACGCCAGCCGGCGTATACCAGGTCGGAATCGACGCTCGGCGCATGGCCTCATGGACCTGCAGGAGCGGGTCTACATCTCGGTGTCCATGCGCAATAAAAAGCTGAGACATAAAGGGGGTTCCGGCTGGGAGGATCTTCTTTTGACTATGCTGAATAGCCCCTAAGAGCCACACTTTCATGTCATATAGGCAGGGTAAAGCTTGATTGTGCAGGAATGCCTGTGCATAAAGCGCGCCCTATAGGAGATGACTATGACCTGGACGCCAAACAGCTGGCGCGCGCGCCCCGCGAAGCACATTCCGGAAGACTATCCGGACCTTGATCACTTGCGTGATGTCGAGGCCCGTCTGGCTGAGTTTCCGCCTTTGGTGTTTGCAGGTGAGGTCCGCACGTTGAAGCAACGCCTCGCAAGTGTTGCAGCTGGAGAGGCATTTTTGCTCCAGGGCGGCGATTGTGCTGAGAGCTTTAAAGAGTTCAGCGCCGACAATATTCGCGACACACTCCGGGTGATGCTGCAGATGGCCGTCGTGCTGACATATGCGGCCTCTAAGCCGGTCGTGAAGGTTGGTCGTCTGGCCGGACAGTTCGGCAAGCCGCGCTCGTCTCCGGTGGAAGAGATTGATGGTGTCACGCTGCCGTCTTATCGGGGCGACAATATCAATGGCATGGCCTTCACAGAAGAAGCCCGCCGACCAGATCCTGAGCGGCTGATCAAAGCCTATTCTCAGTCGGCCTCAACGCTGAACCTGGTGCGCGCCTTTTCGCGTGGCGGCTATGCGGATCTCAATAATGTGCATCAATGGATGCTGGGCTTCGTTGATCGCTCTCCGCTCGGCGAGCGCTATAGCGCGATGGCTGACAAGATCACTGATGCGCTGGAATTTATGAAAGCCTGCGGTGTCACCTCCGAAACAGTCCCGCAAGTCTCGCAAGTCGAGGTTTACACCTCGCACGAGGCGCTGCTGCTCGGCTATGAAGAAGCGATGACGCGGATCGATTCCACGTCTGGCGATTGGTATGACACCTCCGCCCACATGCTGTGGATCGGTCACCGCACGCGCCAAGTTGACCATGCGCATGTCGAGTTCTGTAAGGGCGTCAAAAACCCGATCGGCATGAAATGTGGTCCAGGCCTGGAGCCAGATGAGCTGTTGCGGATCATCGAAACGTTGAACCCGGAAGATGAAGCGGGTCGGATCACCC
>JBCBDI010000034.1:0-15846 GCA_038529885.1 Pseudomonadota bacterium | reverse complement strand
GGTCTATCTTTCATACTTTAGCTTTCGTTCACGATCCGCATTTCGACGAGTCTAGACCCCAAAATAGCCGCAACTTGGACCGAGCTTTGCACGGTTTGTTACCCTACGTGCTGAATAAGACCCGGAATGACTCGTCTGCTGCCCCTCTGCGCCATTGCGACTTGCGCCATCGTCCAGCCTTCCTGGGCGGCGGACGTACGCGTGAATAGCGAAACGGCAGATGCCGGTCTGCTGGCAGATTTGCGCCGCGAATTGAGGACATCAGAGTCGACGGAAACTATTTTTGAAGCCCGGCGACAGGCTCGGAACGCGGCTCAAAAAGCGGAAAACTACCTTAATTCACGCGGCTATTTCGCCCCCGAGATTGAATACGCCGTCGACGCCGGGCCACCCCCGATCGGACACGTCCAAATCGAACCCGGGCCACAATTCACGCTCGCCGGCATAGCCATCGATTCCGGAACACAGGCGCTTTCAGAAGCGGCGATGTCAGCCATGAGGACGGTCCGCACGCTAAAAGCCGGCGACGTGGCACGGCCAGAGGCCATCGTGGCGGAGCAAGCCGCGCTGGTCGCGGCCTTGAAACAAACTGGATATGCAAACGCAAGAGCCGAAGAACGCACCGTCATCGGTGATCGCGACGCAGGAACGCTGGAGTTGACCTATCGCATCGTTCCGGGCGCGCGCATCCTTTTGGGCGACGTTATCTATCCCAGTGACACACGCACGCGACGCGACTACCTCAACCGCCTGATCTCGTTCGATGAGAATGAGATCTACGCCCCGCAAAAACTCGCAACCCTCAATCGCCGCCTGAATGCGACGCGCAACTATCGCTTTGTCAGCGTCCAACTCGCTGATACGGCCAAACGAACAACGCCGGACGGCGACGAGGTGCGGGATGTCATGGTGCAGCTGGAGGAGCGAGCGCGCTACACACTCTCCACCGGGACAAGTTTCTCGACCAGCGAAGGGCCGGGCCTGGCCGCAAGTCTCACGCGTCGAAATGCGACGCGGCGCGGTGATACGCTCACCGGTGCGATGACACTGGCAACACTGGAGCGTTCCTTTTCATTGGATTGGCGTATCCCCAACGTCACGGGCTTCGATCGAACACTGGTCCTGTCATCCGAGATTGGTCGTGATGAAACGGATGCGTTCGATCGCGAAGCGATCACCGTCGCAGGGGCCTTCGAAGTGCGTCGGTCCAGACATCTGACCTTCGCACTCGGGGCCGGCAGCGAATTCACCCGCGAGGAAGATGCTTTCGAACAACGCGATCAACAAATCCTCAGTTCATCGCTTGGCGTGCGGCTCGACTATGCCGATGATCCGCTTGATGCGACGGAAGGTTGGCGGGTCGATGCGCGTGGAGAGCCCGGTGTGGTCATCGGGGACCGCGCAGCACAGTATTTCTCACTCAACGGTCAGATCAGTGCGTACCAACCCCTCGATCAGAACAAGCGCATTGTCGCCGCCACTCGCGTGCGCAGCGGATTTGTATTCGGCGCGGCGCTGTCAGACCTGCCGGTAAGTCGGCGTTTCTTTGCCGGCGGCGGCGGCAGTGCGCGTGGGTTCGAGTATCAATCCGTTGGTCCCGAAGATGCCGATGGCACGCCGACCGGCGGACGTGGCTTGCTGGAAGTGTCCGGTGAATTGCGCTGGCGCCGGGATGGACCGCTTGGTTTTGTTGCATTCCTGGATGGCGCCAATGTCAGCGCTAATCAGGGCGTCGATTTCGAAGACATAAGATACTCCGCCGGGCTCGGCATTCGCTATGACACTTTGATCGGACCCCTGCGTTTCGATATCGCAACGCCGATTGATCCCGGCGATGGGGATGATCCGGTACAAGTCTATGTCAGCGTCGGGCAAGCGTTCTGATGGCGCATACCTGGCCTTCTGCACGATTTTGGCGTCGGATCGCGATTGCCACGATCATTGTTGTTGTCGCTATAATGATAATCTTGCGTCTTTTCGCTATGACCCCGATGGCACGTGACATGGTCGAGTCGCGCCTGGAAGCCATGACCGTACGGGGACAGACATTCGAGCTGGACGGCCTCAAGGGCGATTTACTCGGCCGGCTGAGCGTCGACCATCTGAAGGTCCGAGATGCAGATGGTATCTGGCTATCCGCAGATGACATCGCATTGAATTGGGCTCCGCTCGCCTATTTGTCCCAACACCTGAAGATAAAAGACATCTCCGCGAAAGAGCTGACTTTCGTGCGCCGCCCCCTTCTTGCCCCAGGCTCCGGCGGCGGCACGGGGCCAGAGCGGATTACGTTAGAAGCGCTTGAAGTTGCAACAGTGTCCCTGGAAGACGGCGTTGCCGGTCCGGCGCAATCGTATGCTCTGACCGCGCGTCTGGAAACACAACGTCCAACTGGTGGGTTCGAAATCCACCTTCTACCGCGCACTCAGGACGGCGATCGCATTCAAGCCTCACTCGATTGGGGGGGTGATATTCCCCTACGCGGACGAATGGAGATTTCCGGTGCTCCTAATGGTCTGATCGCGACATTGGTTCAGTCCCGGGCAGGCGAATCAGTTTCGGCGCTTTTGACCGCCGAGGGCACACTGCTGGAGTGGGCACTGACCGCCGAGGGCACTGTGGGAGATGATCCTGCTTTGCAACTCGATCTCTATCGTGTCGACGGCAGTTATGAGGCAGAAGGTGCCTTGGCACTGGACGCATTCGGACTGTTCGCGCCGCTCCACTCGCGCCTTGGTGATAATCTCAATTTCACCAGCTCGATCGACAAAGACGGCGACATGACCACAGCATTGGTTGCGGAGACGCTAAACGGGCGCGCTTCGGGTCGGATAACCTGGCTCCAGAATGGCATTTTGATCGAAGACATGAACAGCCAGATAGCCGACGCCAATGCCGCAGCAATCACAGGGCTGAATCAGCTGGTCGTGCCCGACCTAGCCCTCTTTGGCACTTTGACTGTGACCGACCAGCAGCAGACGTTCGAAGGCAGGGTGACTGCGGCTCGCGTTGCATATCAGGACTATACCGGTTTTGATTTCGAGTCCGATGGCTTGATTAGTCTGGCTGGCTCCAGCCTGGACCTTGATGTGGAGATGGCTTCATCCCGGCTTGTCGGTTTGTCGGGCGATCTCGCCCCACTCGCATCCAACTCTATACGGGCCAACGTGACTGCGCGCTACGCGCTCGACCGTCGAGAGTTTCAAATCGCGCAGAGCATGATCCAAGCAGGCAGATCGCAAGGAACGGCGCAAGGCACGATCAGTATTGGCCGCGAAATCGCGTTAGCCGGAGCGCTCTCAACCGATGCGCTGGCCTATATCTCCGAGCTGGATGGTGTGTGGTCCGCCGCTGGACCCGGGCTGGACGATGTCCAACTCAAATTTGAGGGCCGGCTCAGCGCCACTCGGGAATCCGACGCGCTGACGGCACTTTTTGGCAGCAATGCGGAGATTGACCTTACGCTTCATCGCGCGGCGGATTCTCTCAGTTTGGAGGCAGCGTCGGTCAGAACCGAAGCGTTGAATGCAACCGCATCCGGCCAGCTGGCGGCCGGGCGTCTAAGCGGGCAAAGCCAGCTTCGGGCGAAAAGTCTATCCCTAGAGACCGCCAAGCTCAACGCGATCCTTGCTGACCTTGTAGTCTCTGGCCCCGTCTCGTCACCGGATATCGCCCTTGCAGCAGAGATTGATGAGATCATCTATGCCGGGCAGTCTTTCACAGATCTCCGTATGAATGCAGACGCAAAATTGAACGAAACCAATTCTGTTTCAGCAACCGCGTCTGCAAACTACCTGGATCAGCCTGTTGCGCTCGCAGTATCTGGTCGCGGGGATACTGAAACCATCTTGATAGATCGCCTGGAAGCGACCTGGGATACGCTAACAGCTGACGGCAAGGGGCTTCTGAACCTGCAATCGCCGCCGTCCTCTGAACTGGACGTCGCGATCCGCGGAAGCGTCGCCGAACTCGGTGCGATCGAGGCCGATTTTACCTATCAAAGCGAACAGCTGGCTGGTGATTTGACCCTGAACGACGCCGCCTTCGGTCGCGTCGCCATCGATCAGGCTTCCGTCAATCTATCGGGCCAGTGGCCCCGCTTTACGGGTGAAATGACCTATGCCGCCGAGCTGGAAACGCCGGGTGGGAAACAGTCCGTAAAAGGCATGCATGGACTGCACGCCAATTTCGTGACGCAGCAGCTCGAACTTGATGGCGCCGCGACGCTTGCCGATCAAACCATCGCTTTCGCATCACCTCTGGTGGTCAGTCTGGGGCGCGGCTTTGAGGCAACTGGCCAGGCCCTGGCCTTTGGGGGGCAGATCGATCTCGCGCTGAAGCCGCTATTGACGGAACCCTCGACGGTGCGCATTTCAAATGTATCGGTTGAATCGCTCGGCCCATTCTTGAATAGACCTGCTTTGCTGGGCCGACTGGATGCCGACGCATCGCTTGCCCTGGTCGAGGGGCAACTCTCAGGCACCGCATCCGGAATCATTTCCGGTCTGACTCGCGGGGTCTCGAATGCGCCAACAACCGATCTCGTGCTCGATGCATCGATCCAGCAAAACCTTCTCGCGGCAACGGTCCGCACGGAGGATCCCAATCAGGATCTCGATTTTGTTGCGCAGGCCAGCGCCGAACTTCAGCACAATGGGACGATTTTCTCGATTGGCCGAGTCCCCGAGACCGCTATTCCCGTATCGATCACTGGCGACGGTCCGATCGCGCCGCTCTGGGCGATTGCAGCACCGACAGACCTGCGCGTCGAAGGACACGCAACAGTCGATATCAATAATGGCAGCGGCGACACGTGGCGCTTTCAGGGACCGGTGACATTCGATCAGGGCGTATTCGAGGACGGCATCACCGGTATCCATCTGACCGATATCAGAATTGATGCGGCATTGCAGCCAGACGGGATCAACATTCAGACTGCCCGCGCCGCGGGTCGACGCAACGGCTATGTCGAGGCTTCCGGGAATTATAAGTTCGACGGCAGCGGGTCGGTGAGTATGACATTAAACCGACTGAATGCGCTCAATCGATCAGATGTGTCAGCGACCCTCTCTGGCGTCGCCGAGGTCGACCGGCAAGATAGGCGCACCTCGATTTCTGGAGATCTCGAAATCGATCAGGCCCGGATCAATCTCGAAAAGCTTCCGCGCGCCGGATACACGACAATGGATGTGGTCTTTAGCGAAGACCCGGAAACGATTGGGAGCGCCGCGCCAGATCGTGAAGCCATCGCCTTGCAACTTAACGTCTCTGCTGATCGGCGCATTTTCGTTGCTGGCTCCGGCGTCGACACAGAATGGGGACTGGTCGCGCGGGTTACGGGCTCCCCAGGTCGACCGAACATTATTGGGCGCGCCAACCTGATACGCGGCGAGGCCGATCTGCTGAGCCGCCGTTTTCGCTTCTCGGACGGCCAGGTACGCTTTGTGGGTGTTCCCGCGGACTCGCAATTGTTAATCCGCGCCGATCGGACCAGCGATGATGTGACCTCCACCATTACGCTTTCAGGATCGGTAACCGACCCGGAAATAGCCTTGAGCTCAGATCCAGCCCTGCCGAATGATGAAATCCTGTCACGGGTCCTGTTTGGGCGATCGCCGAGCGAACTTAGTCCATTGGAAGCGGCGCAATTGGCTGGAGCAGCCGCTCAACTGGCGGGCGGCGACGCGCTAAACCTGGTCGGGCAGTTACAGGAAGCAACAGGCCTCGATCGGCTGGACATTGGTCTGGATGATGCGGGTGAAGCCACGCTCTCCACCGGCAAATATCTGTCCAGGGACATCTATCTCGAAATCGAGTCAGGCGGCACCGGGGCACCCGGTGTGGCACTGGAATGGACGCCGCTTGAGAATGTCGCGGTCGATGCCGAGATCGACCCCGAACTCGGCCCCAAAGTGGCAATTCAATGGAAACGCGATTTCGATCGCTTGCCAGGTGAACCCGACTCCGAGTGACCACACTTCACACGATCAGTTTGAATAAAGTGCGCGCACTCATTTTGCTTTGACTGACTTATTGTGATTTCTGGAAACAGAAATTCGTTCGGTAACCAATCTCGTCGGTTTTTTTATGAACACATCTTGAACAGCGATCCATCCATACCGATATTCGATAAGAGAAAGGATCAGAGGGCATGACAAGGTCACTCCTGGAGCGGCTGAAAAATACGATAAGAGACAATCTGTTAGACTTCCTTGAGGTCGATTCACAGGACTCCCCACCGTCTCTCCGCGATATGTCCCCATCTGAAATTCTCAGCCGTCTCAAATTGCGGCTTGGCGCTATCGAAGCGGAGCGCTACCGGCTGGCCGAATTGCTCACTTCCGAGCAGGATCATGGCCAATTCGATGCCAAGGCGACTGCAGCCCTGGATGCTGGTGACGAGCATCTGGCGCGGGAAATTTTGCGGGTCAAAGTTGATCACGCGACGGCCCGCACGAACGCGGCTGACGCCATTGCGGATCTCGAAGACGAGGCCGAAGACCTGCAAGCGCTGATCGCCTTGATCGAGGATGAAGAAGCGTTCGATGCCAGTCTCGAAGAACGATTGGCGAAATATGAATCGGTGTTGGTCGACCCGGCACCCCAACAAGAAGAAGGCTAACCCGAATGGAACTATTCCACCCTGCTTTGCTCCCCTTTACCGCGGCGCTGATCGTCCTCGGGCTGATCGCGACGCTGGAACTGGTCGGCTTGCTGTTCGGCGTGGCGTTTTCCGGCCTGGTTGATAGCGCATTGCCGGACATTGAGCTGGATGCGGATGCCGACTTCGAGATGGATGCTGAACTTGGTGGCGATGGCGGGCCATTACATGTCGATGGGCCGGATATGCCGGACATGCCAACGGCTGGACCGCTCAGCCAGTTTTTATCCTGGCTTTGTGTCGGCAAGGTGCCGGTGCTGATCCTGCTGGCCGCTTTCCTGCTCGGCTTTGGGCTCTCGGGCCTGATCATACAGGAAGCCAGCCAAGGTCTGCTGGGCGTCTATACTTGGCCAATCCTGGTCGCGATCCCAGCGCTGATGGTGGCGCTACCAGCCACCCGCTATCTCGGGCTCAGCATCGCCAGGATCATGCCCAAGGAAGAAACAGACGCGGTCTCCCGCAATGCCTTTATCGGCGCGGTGGCCACGATCATTCGCGGTGAGGCCGAGCAAGGCAAACCGGCGGAAGCCAAGCTTCGAGATGTCAATGGCACCACCCATTACATCCTCGTCGAACCCGACCAAATCGGTCTCAAATTTGCACAAGGAAATGAGGTTTTATTAGTCAAAAAATCTGGTTCAATTTTTCAAGCAGTCATCAATACTAATCCCGTATTGAGTCGCTCATAATTTAAGGAAGGACGCATCATGAATTTTATTACAGAACTCCCCATTATTATTGCCATATCGGCATTCGGGTTTTTACTGATCTGCGGCATGGTCTTTGCGCGGCTCTATCGTCGCTCTTCAAAAGAAGTGTCGTTTGTCCGCACCGGATTTGGCGGCCAGAAAGTGATCATGAATGGCGGCGCCCTGGTCTTTCCGATCCTGCATGAAGTGATCCCGGTGAATATGAACACGCTGCGCCTGGAAGTGCGCCGGCATGCCGAACAAGCGCTGATCACGCGCGACCGGATGCGGGTTGATGTTCAGGCCGAATTCTATGTCCGCGTTCAGCCAACGGTGGAAGCCATTGCTGATGCGGCCCAGACGCTTGGCCAGCGCACGATGCGCCCGCAAGACCTGAAAGAGCTGGTTGAAGGTAAGTTTGTCGACGCCTTGCGCGCCGTGGCCGCCGAAATGGCCATGGAAGAGCTACACGAACAGCGCGTCAATTTCGTCCAGAAAGTGCAAGCGGCGGTGTCTGAGGACATTCTGAAGAACGGTCTGGAACTGGAATCCGTATCGCTGACCGGCCTGGACCAGACATCGAAGGAATTTTTCAACCCGAACAATGCGTTTGACGCCGAAGGTTTGACCAAGCTGACCGAAGAGATCGAAGCGCGTCGCAAGAAGCGTAACGATATTGAGCAAGAGACCGAAGTTCAGATCCAGCGCAAGAACCTGGATGCTGAACAGCAACAACTCGAAATTTCACGCGACGCAGAATATGCTCGCCTCGCGCAACAGCGCGAAGTCGAGATCCGCAAAGCCATGCAGGCCTCGGAAATCGCGAAAGAGCAAGCCGAGCGCGAGCGCGAAGCGGAGCAAGCCAAGATTGTTGCGACCCAGAAAGTCGAAGAATCCGCGATTGCCGCGAAGCGCGAAGTTGAGCAGCAAGAAATCGAAAAGAACCAAACCGTCGAGGCTGCCCAGGTCGAAAGAGAGAAACTTGTCGAACTGGCTCGCCAGGAACGCGACATTGCGGTGGCTGAGAAGTCTCGGGCGCAATCTGAAGCCGAAGCCGAGGCCGACAAAGCCCGCGCCATTGCGGCCCGTGCATTCGAGGAAGTCACCACGGCCCGAGAGACGGAGATCGCCGATCGTCAAATGGCGATTGAGCTGATTGACGCTCGCAAGGATGCGGAACAAGCCGCGATTGCGATCCAGGTCGCCGCCGAAGCTGAAAAAATCGCGTCCGCCGACCGCGCTGAAGCCGTCCGCATCGAAGCCGAAGCGGAAGCCCAGAAAGAGCGGATCACAGCCGAAGGTGCGGCTCAGGCTGAGAAGCTGCGCGCCGACGCGCTGGCTGCGACCTATGCGGTCGAAGCTGATGGTAAGCGCGCGGTCAATGAGGCGGCCAACGTCCTGTCAGTCGATCAGATCGCGATGCAGATCAAGCAGGCTCTGATCTCGGCCCTGCCTTCGATTATCGAACAGCAGGTCAAGCCGATGGAGCAAATCGAAGGCATCAAGATCCTGCACGTCGATGGTCTTGGCGGCATGGGCGGTGGCGCCGAAGGTGGCGAGGGCGCTGGCAACGGCAACGTCGCCGACCAGGCCGTGAACGCCGCGCTACGCTATCGCGCCCAGGTGCCTTTGCTCGACAGCCTGCTCGGTGAGCTTGGCCTGAAAGACGCCGATCTCAACGACGCTCTGTCGGGCGCGAGCGCGAAGCCGAATGGCAGCGCCGCCCCCGGCCGGAAGGAAAACCAATTGCCTGAGTAATTCAGGCCTTTTGGTTCCCCCTTGCCTGCAGTAAACCACATTCAACCATCTTTCGGAGGACACTCTATGAGCACGACTAGCCCAACCGCCTTGCAATATCTCGATAAAGCAATGGGAGGGCTGCGTGAACTCGGCTTGTTACCCGAAGCCGATGGCAGTGCTGCGCCCGTCGTGGCCTTGCTCGAGCAGATCACAGAGCTTGAGCCCGACAAGGTCGCTGCCATTGCGCGGACCCTGGATCAAGCCAGCGTGTTCAATGATGTCGTGCGCGAACAAGTCTCCAACATGACCATTGCCCAGCGCTATGAAGGCATCACCAAAGCGTTTGACTCCATTCGCGACGATGCCAAAGCGCTGGTCGATCAATATGCTGATGGCAAGATCTCGACCATGGAACGGGTCTCGAATGTGTGGATGAAAATGACCCGCGGCGACATTGCCAGTCGCTTTGGCAAGATCAAGGACCTCTATCTCGAAGTCCAGGACGAGTCAGCCAACCAGATCGCACGCGAGCGGAACATTCTCGAAGCCTATCTCGATTTCCGGGGCGCGATGAAACAGTCTGAAGTGCTGGCTTTGGAAGTGCTCAAAACGGCGGAGGGCGTGCTTGAAACGGCGCGTGGCGAAGTCACAACGGCGGTAGAAGCGGTCAACGCCTTTACGGGCGACGACGCCGCTGAACGCGCACGGGTCGAACTTGCTCGCGATGAAAAGCTCCGCGAGCTGCAAGGCGAAGAAAAACGCTATCAGATCGCCAAGGACCTGTCGGACAATCTGACCATTGGCTACAATACGTCGGAAGTGATCATGGCGCGCCTGGTTCAAATCACGACAGCGAAAGAGCGGGTCTATGCCCAGTCGGTCAGCTTCTTCTCGACCAATGAAGTCGTCCTGACCGCCCTCACCGCGAGCTTTACCGGCATGCATGGCCTGCACGAAAGCACGCAAACCCTCGAAGCGATGAAGGATGGCGTCAATAAAAGTCTGGAAGTTCTGGCCGAGATTGGCGGCGAAGTGCAGGAAGCCGCAACCCGTGCGGGTTATGGCCCAACCGTCTCGGCAGCGTCCGTCAAAATGCTGGTCGACAGTGTGGTCAACTTCCAAGAGCGCTCGCAAGTCATCATCGCCGAAATGCGCGACCTTTCGACCAAGAATTCGGCCGAGATCCGCGATGCTGTGGAAGATGGCAAACAGCGCCTAACCAAACTGGTTCAGGATGGAGCCGCGCTGGCGCTAACCGCTTAAGGCCAAGATGACTGCGACGCCTCAAACTCAAACGCTCGACGATGTGCTCGTCGCGATGGACGTGGTCGACACGCTGCGTCATCGCGATCTGATCCTGCAAAAGGAACTGGATCAGGACGGCCGCGAACAACAGCTGATTGCCCGCTTGCGCGAAATCTATGCCGCGCAGGGGATTGAGGTGACCGATGAGGTCTTGCTGCAGGGCGTCCGCGCGCTGGAAGAGCAACGCTTTCACTATCGCCCGCCTGCCCCGTCGCTTGGGGTCCGTTTGGCGAAAATCTATGTTGCGCGCGATCGGTGGTGGAAACTCCTCGCGGGTGGCTTCGCGGCCTTGGCGGTGGGCGTCTTCGCTTATCAAGTTGGCATCGTCCAACCGGCAAAAGCCAAAGAGGCGCGGATCGAACGCGCCATTACGCAAACGCTTCCAGATCAACTGGCCGCTGTGCATGGCGACATTATCGAAATCTCCCAGTCCGAGACCGCCAACCAGCTCGCCGCCACCTATCTGCTTGATGGTCAGACCGCTTTAGAAACGCGCGATGTGGATACGGTCGAAACCGCAATCGCCCGGTTGAACCAACTTAAGACGGATCTGTCGGTCGCCTATCAAGTCCGCGTGGTATATGGGCCGGGCGAACCTCGGTCTGGTATTTTCCGGATCCCGGATGACGCGCCGAATGCCCGCAATTACTATCTTATCGTTGAAGCGGTCGACCCGGCCGGGCGTCTGGTCGACGTTGAAATCGATTCAGAAGAAGATCGCAAAACGGAGCGCGTGACACGCTGGGGCCAACGGGTCAGCGAAGACGCGTTCAACGCCATCGCCTCCGACAAACGCGATGACCAAATCATCCAAAACGCCGTGATCGGTAGCAAATCAGCCGGCACCCTTTCTCCAACCTTCACCGTCGCAACCCCCGGCGGCGCGATCCTGGAGTGGTAAGCATGGCGAAGTATATATCCGGACGCGACGCACTTGAGCACCTGGATCGCCGGCTGGGCCGCCTGCGCAAGCGTCTCAACGACGCCATTCAAACCGCGGACAGTATTGATGGACGGTTGGCTGAAATACAAAGCCATCGCGTCGGTGCCTTGCAGCGCCTGGCTGATATGCGCCTCGATGTCATCCAGCAAGCCGATTTCGAAGATCTCGATCGGATGCATCAACAGGCGCTGAAAATGTTGCACTCGCACAGCGCCTATATCGAGGAGGAACGCAAGGCGATCGAAACGGCATCGGGCAAGATCACCGATCTCGAAACGAGACGCACCGACCTCGCACAACAGCATGAAACGCTCGAAGCCGAGATTGAAGCCAAGCTGGCAGAAATTGAAGCCCGGTTGAAAGAGGATGAAGCCTATCGAGCCCTTGTCCAGGCGTTCGAGGATGCCGATGCGATTGCGGATCGCGCCGACCAAAAGCTCGCGGTCGCCATCGATGAGCGTGAAGAGAAAAGCGAAGCCTATCTCAGCGACCCGCTCTTCTCCTACTTGTGGGAGCGCGGTTTTGGCACGACGGCGTATAAAGGTGGCGGTCTGTTCAAGATGCTCGATGGCTGGGTGGCCAAGCTCTGCAAGTATGAGGGTGCGCGACCAAACTATGCCCGTCTAAACGACATTACCGACTGGCTTGGCGATCATGCGAAAGACACGCGCGACGCTGCGGAGCTTGCCAAGACCACTTTAGAGGCTGCCGAAGGTCAGGCGATTGAAGCGGCCGGCGTCCCCGATGATGAGGCCAAAACGGACGGATTGCGTGCGGATATTGCTGCCGTGGACGCCAATATCGTCTCAGCCGAGACCCGGCATTCCGTTCTAACCGAACAGCACGCTAAGACGCTGATTGGCGAAGAAGGCCCAGCCAAACAGGCGCGCAAGCTCCTCGAGCGCGGCTTGCAGAATATGAGCATACCAGACCTGCGCCAGCTCGCGGCGGAAACCGTGACGCTGGATGACGATGAAATTGTCGACGATCTGGTTGAGCTCCGCACGGAAGAAATGTCGCTGGAACTTGAGACCGAGCGTGTCTCGGACGCCCCCACCCGTTTGGGGGAAGAGCTGGGGGCGTTCGAAGCTCTGCGGCGACGGTTCAAAGAGGCGCGTTTCGACAGCGATGCCGCGCTGATCAAAATTGCGCTGTTTGATGATGCATTAGAGAATTTGGGGTCCGGTCGCCTGTCAGTGAGTAAGGCCATAAAACAAATCCACCAATCGGTGCGCCGAAAAGAAAGCCGCACCCGCAACGGCTTTGGCGGCCGGCGCGGGCGGAATGATTTTGAAGTCTATGATATTATCGGTGTGATTGCCGAAGAAGCGCTACGACACGGCATGAGCGGTGGACGTCGACGCGGTGGGTTTGGTGGTTTTCCGACCCGAGGCCGCGGCACGTCGAGACGTTCTAGTCCGCGCAAACGCGGCGGCGGGTTCAAGACCGGCGGTGGCTTCTAAGGCGCCTGAAAAGACCTTCAAATGTGTTGTCACAACGCTTGAAGCGTGCATTTGCCTCGTCTAGGTTCCGACCAAACTTCCAATCATTCAGGAGTCGCCATGCTGCGCCGCGCATTCACTGCACTCATCGTCTTGTCTTTTTCCACATTCGCCGCACCCGCTTTTGCGAAACCTGTCGAATATTTCCAAGTCGAAGGCGTGACCTATGATGAGACTGTCCCGGTTTTCGAGTCCCAGGCGGGCTATGAAATTGGCGATCGTCCGGTGCGATATGGAGACATGATCACCTATTTACGCGGCCTGGCCGAACGCTCTGACCGCATTAGTGTCGAGACCATTGGCTACTCTCACGAGCGACGCCCCATCCTGACCTTTATTGTGACCAGCCCCGATAATCACGCCAATCTGGACTCCATCCGCGAAACGCATTTGGCGCGCCTGCAGGGAAACGCAGCGCCCGATGCCGCACCGATGGTGCTGTGGATCAATTATGGCGTGCATGGATCAGAGACCTCATCCATGGATGCGGCCATCCCGCTTCTGTATCATTTCGCAGCGGCTCAAGGACCAGCGATCGAAGCGCAACTCGACAATGCGGTGATGATCTTCACTGTGGTTTTCAACCCCGATGGCCATGCTCGGCGCATCGATCATGTCGAGACGTTTTGGTCCTATGGCGAAAACACAGATCTGAATGACGCCGCCCACACCATGTGGATCGAGGCGCGCACCAATCATTACTGGTTTGACCTTAACCGTCAGTGGTTATTGCTCACACAACCAGAGAGCCGAGCCTGGATCAAAGAATGGCACAAGTGGAAACCCATGGTATCGGCGGACTATCATGAAATGGGCTCCGCCAGTCCCTACTATTTCCACCCCGGCGAGGAATTGCGGCGCAATCCGCTGATCCCGGAACGCGCCCGCGAACTGACGCAAGGGATTGGCGAGCGCCACGCCGCCTTCCTGGACAGCGAAGCCCGGCTGTACTGGACCGAGCAGGGTTTTGACAATTTCTATATCGGCAAGGGCTCGACCTATCCCCAGATCAATGGTTCGCTTGGCATCCTGTTCGAAGCCGGCGCGGCCCGCGGCGGCGCGGTTGAAACAGAACGCGGGCTTGTCGAGACGGCAGATAACGTGCGGACCCAGTTCCGCACCGCATTGACCACGATCCAGGGCGCGCTAGATCTTCGCACCGAAATTACCGCCTATCAGCGCGACTTCTTTGCCGAGAATGCGCGCCAGGCCGCGAGCGGAAATCAAGCCGGCTGGGTGTTCACGGCCGAAGGCGATCCGGAACGCGCAGCGCGCTTCGTCCGCCTGTTGCGCCATCATGATCTTGAGGTCCGTCGCGTCAGTTCAGATGTCACCGTCGATGGCTCCACCTATTCCGCGGGTACGAGCTATTATGTGCCCATGGATCAGATCAATAATCGCATGGTCCGCGGCATCTTTGAACGATTCACAGAGTTCGAGGAGAATGTCTTCTACGACGTTTCCGGATGGACTCTGCCTTTGGCGTATGACCTCGAATACGCGCCCGTCGGCGGTCGCGCCATCCGCGGCGCCGTATCGGGAGCGCTGGCAAATGGTGACTTTCAGCCCGCCCCGGTGCCTGACCGCGCACCTTACGGCTATGTCCTGGACTGGTCCCACACATACGCGCCTCGCGCGCTCAACCGAATCCTTTCGGCTGACCTGCTGGTTCGCGCGACGATGGAAGAAACCTCCGTCAGAACGACGTCTGGAACGGTTGAACTGGGACGCGGGGCAATCTTCGTCCCGCTCGCTCGCCAAGACAGTTCAAGAGAGGACATCCACGCGGTGATGACCACAATCGCAGCAGAAGATGGTGTCCCCGTCTTTGCTGCCACATCTGGGCTGACGCCGGTGTCGGGACGCGATCTCGGCGCGGCACGTACTTTCCGGGCGCTGAAACAACCGCGCGTCGTGCTCGCCTATGATGGCGGCCTCTCGCGCTATGATGTTGGTGAGATCTGGTGGACCCTGGATTATCAGCACCGTATGCCGGTGACGTTGGTCGAGAAAGCCCGCCTTGGGTCGCTGGACTGGGACCAGTACACCCATTTGATTCTGGCCGGCACGCTGGCGCGTCCAGGCGATGCTCAAAAACCTGTCCTGGATGAAGCATTGACCGAGTCCGTTCTCGGCTGGGTCGAGCGTGGCGGTACTCTGGTGGCGACCCGCGATTCCGCCTTGTGGGCGCAGAATGCTATTCGTTTGCGGGCAGAAGCTGCGACACAGACGGGTGAAAGCGGCAAAGTTGAAGCGTCCAATGAGACGGAGGAAGAGACGGATGCGAACCCTAATAGGTTTGATTTTGCCGATATGGACATTCGGGACGCCGAGCATGTGATTGGCGGTGCGATTTTCGCTGCGGACTTGGATACCAGCCATCCGCTGGGCTTCGGCTTTTCAGATAGAGACCTACCCGTCCATCGCAATGTCAGCTTTACGTTGGATCGCCCCGAGAAGAACCCCTATGCAGTCCCGGTACAATACACAAACGAACCGTTGCTCACAGGCTATGCCTCCGAGCGCCGACAGGCGGAAATTGCAGGAACACCTTCGGTCGTGGCGCAGCGCTTAGGCAGCGGAGCAGCGATCCTGATGGCCGACAATCCGGTATTCCGGGGCACCTATCCGGGAACAGAGAGACTGTTGATGAACGCCATCTTCTTTTCTGGCCTCATCGATCGGCCACGCGGCGATTACTCTGCCCCTCCGCCGGCGCGATAAATCAGCAGCGCCCGAAAAACGCACGCGAAATCAACAGAAAAGGCCGTCCCCTGCGAAGAGACGGCCTTTCTTGAATTGAGCTATGAAACTTAGTGGCGGTTGCTCAGACGAGCGCGACGCCGACGCCGCTTGTCCAACATGCTTTGGCCGCGATCCTCTTCTTGTACGGGAGCTGGCGCTTTGATTTCGATGACAGGCTCAACAATTTTGAGAGCATTGACAGGCGCCGTCATCGGAGTGGTGCTAGGAACCGCGATTGGGGTCTGCTCAGTTTCGCGGACTTGC
>JBCBDI010000033.1:0-16127 GCA_038529885.1 Pseudomonadota bacterium | reverse complement strand
ACTTTCCGGGCATTCCGACGCCGATGTGGCGTGGCACGCGCTCACGGATGCTATTCTCGGCGCGGCTGCGCTTGGTGATATCGGCGTCGGAATGCCCGGAAAGTTTCTGATCATGCGGGATCTTCACTCCGCAGAGCATAACGCCGTCGCCTGGCTCAAACGCGTGAACATCGTATCCGGTTCCAAAACGTGGGGCGAGCGGGGTCGGCATCAGCAATCTCTCTAAGCGTTTGAGATCGTCTGGATAGGTGATTTTTGCAAGCGTCTCACTGCCCGTCACCAGGACCACTTTGCCATTCTGCGCTTCAATCGCGGCGAGATCGTCGACCAGGTCCTCAGCGGTGCCGAGCGTCTTGGAAATGTCGCCATGTCGAAAGACTTGCGGGGTTTGGACGCGGTAGAGGTTCGCGCGGTTCACATCAGCCAGTTGAGACCCGCTTTGACGCTTTAGGGCGTCCGCGACCGGCAGCGCAGGCGCGGCGGCGTCAGCTTCTTTCATGGCGTCAATCAGCGCTGAGATGGTATCCTGATCGAGTCCGGGGCGCGCCGCATCATGGATCATGACCAGATCTGTGTCTGACCCATCGGTGGCCCGCAATCCGGCTCTGACTGATTCTGTTCGACTGGCGCCGCCCGGCACCACTTGGACCGCTTCGGGGGCCATATCCGCATAAGTTGCTTCCTCGCCAGCTGGCACAACTAGGACGCAATTCCCGATGTCAGGATGGGTCAAAAAGGCCTCTATAGACCAGGCAAAAACCGGTTTCCCGCCAAGCATTTGTCGCTGCTTCGGCGTTTCACCACCGGCGCGTTCGCCGCGTCCTGCCGCCACGATGATCGCAGAAATACTCATTTGGGCTGCATACCGCGTTGCGGTAAAAAAGCCACATGCGTTGCAGGAATGCATGCGTGAATCTCAGTGCTGCACTTTTGTGCACTGCAAAAATGTGATTTCACAATTTTCATGATGCGGATGCCTTCTTTTCAGGCAGAGCAGGTTTGGTTGGCCCCAATGTCTGGGTCTACGGACGCTGCATTCCGTCGTCAGGCCGTTCGGTTTGGCGCGCCCGCCGTCGTATCTGAAATGGTTGCAGGCGAAGCGCTCGCCGCCGCGCGCCCAGATGTGGTGCGCAAAACCTGTCGCCATGAAGGGCGAGGTCTATGGATAGTCCAGCTCGCTGGCCGCCGCCCGGAAGATATGAAACGCGGCGCCGAGCTCCTCGTTGAAGCCGGTGTGGATGTCATCGACATCAATATGGGATGTCCGTCTCGGCAAGTGACCGGTGGTAATTCTGGATCTGCGCTGATGCGCGAACCGGAACTGGCGCTACAGATTGTCCAAGCCACGTTGGACGGCGCCGGGGATACCCCAGTCACGCTGAAAATGCGCCTCGGCTGGGATTATGATCTCTTAAACGCCCCCGAAATTGCCAGCGCGGCTGTCGAATGCGGCGTGCAATTGATCACGGTGCATGGGCGCACGCGGTGCCAATTCTATAAAGGGCAAGCCGATTGGTCGGCGATTGCTGACACAGTTCATGCGGTCGATGTTCCCGTCATTGCCAATGGCGATATTCACTCGGTCGAACACGCGGGCGCGGCGAAATCGGCGTCTGGCGCGTACGGCGTCATGATCGGCCGCGCAGCGATGGGCCAGCCTTGGTTGATCGGTGAAATCGCCGCCCGCTTTGCCGGAGCCGCCTTTGAGTGCCCAAGCCTTGAGCAACAACTCGAAGGGTTGTGTGCCCAAATCGTAGACAGCCAAACGCTGTATGGCGATGCATTAGGGATGCGCATCGTGCGCAAGCATATCGCCGCGCACATAGACAAAGTCGATCTTCCTCTGACCGAGTTAGACCGGCGAGCTTTGCGGGCTGAACTCTGCCAGATCGAAGACAGCTCGCGATTGTTCAACGCTTTAGAACGTCTTTATTCCGGCGCTGAAATGAGGGTGGCTGCATGATGACCGCATTGGACCTCGTTGGCCTCGCGCCCTTTGCATTGCTGGGACTGGATGAACGCAAACGCGTTATGGCGGCAAACCCAGAGGCGCAGGCCGTTTTAGGACATTCAGAGCGTGCAATGTATCGCAAGCCCTTGAGCGAAATCCTGTTTCACGACTCGCCAGTGTTCGGTTTGATTGACCGAGCTTTGGATTTGAAAGGCGATGTCAGCGCGCCGAGCATTCCGATTAGCGGTCCGGGCCTGCGCAAGCAGCAATTGGTCGATATGCGGCTGCGGCCCTTGCCGGATGGCAGTCTTGTGATTGCGATGACGGAGTCGAATGACACGACCATCGTCAACAATAACCCCGCCGGTGTCGCCGCGTTTGGCCGTATTCTCGGACATGAGGTGAAGAACCCGCTGGCTGGGATTTCGGGCGCCGCCCAGCTCTTGTCGCGCCAAGCGCGCGATGACCAGTCGGCGATGATCGATATCATTCAAAGCGAAACCCGGCGGATTGAACGGCTGGTTTCTCGCTTGACCGCGTTTGAGCTCTTCTCCGCCCCGGCCAAAGAGGCGCTGAACATTCACGAGCTTCTAGACCGCGTTGTCGCCGCGGAAGAAGCCGCGCAAGAAGGGCGCGTGTCTATTATCCGCCTCTATGATCCATCTCTGCCGGATATTATGGCCGACCAAGACCACTTGCACGAAGCGTTGCAAAACATCCTTCGAAATGCCGTTGAGGCGACCCTCTCGTTTACGCAAAACCCTCAAATTCAAGTTGAGACTGCGTTCGAGACGAGCTTTGCGATCGCCGGCAAAGGCGGCTCGAGGCGTCTTGGCCGAGCCATTCGCGTAACTATTGAAGATAATGGGCCAGGTGTGCCGCCTGAGAAAAAGGCACGCATGTTCGACATGTTCATGTCATCGAAATCTGGGGGACGTGGGCTGGGGCTTAGCGTCGTGAATGAAATCGTATCGGCTCACAATGGGCGCATTAAAGTCGATAGCAAGCCCGGCTTAACGCGTTTCTCAATCTATTTGCCGCTGCCGAGACCTAAGAAATTATGAGTCAAAAAACTGTTCTCCTCGCCGAAGACGATGCCAGCATCCGCCTGATCGTCAATCAAACCCTCGTCACGGCAGGTTACACTGTGCGCGCGACCAGTTCCCCGGAAGCCCTCGAGCGCTGGGTGCGCAATGGGGAAGGGGACATCGTCGTGACAGATGTTTATCTGACCGACACACCAATTTTCGAGCTTTTACCCTCTTTCAAGCTGGTCCGGCCGGAGCTGCCCATCATTGTGATGAGTGGCCAAAACACGATCCTGACCGCTGCGTCCGCCGCGCAACATGGTGCGTATGACTATCTACCAAAGCCGTTTGACATCGATCAGCTCACCGATCTGGTCGGCCGAGCCTTATCAGAAGCCAAGCCGAGCGCGACTTCTGCTGCGAAGGTGCCAAGCACGGATGCGTCGAATTCTGGTCTGCCTTTGGTCGGGCGCTCTGCGGTCATGCAGGATGTCTATCGGATCATCTCACGGGTGATGAATACCGATCTTACCGTCCTGATCGAAGGCGAGTCAGGGACCGGCAAAGAGCTTGCGGCGCGGGCGATCCATGATCTAGGTGAATCTCAGACGGGGCCGTTCCACTCGTTGGATCTCGCCACGAGTTCGCCTCAAGATGTGAGCGCTGAGCTGTTCGGCACGGAAGGCGCGCCGGGCGTGGCTTACGACAAAGAAGCGACGATCTATCTGGACGAAGTCGGTGACCTCAGTCAGGACGCGCAAACACAGCTCGTAAAGTTGATGCGCGAAGAGGGCGGTGCCCGTATCATTGCATCGACGCGCCAACCCTTGTCGGCCTTGGTTGAGTCGGGCGACTTCCGCGAAGATCTCTACTATCGAATGAACGTCGTGCGGATTGAAATGCCGCCATTGCGGCGTCGCAAGGACGATATTCCTGAGCTGATCAAAGCTTTCTTGATCCGCGCTGAGTCGCGCGGCCTCTCGCAAAAGCAAGTGGCGCAACCGGCCATGGATCTGATGATGGCTTATGATTGGCCGGGTAATGTTCGTGAGTTGGAGAACCTGATCTTCCGTCTCGCGGCGCTCAGCCCAGACGCGACCATCTCGCAGCGCGATATTGAGCGCGAACTCCGCGCCGAAACGCTGAAAGAGCTGAGCCCAGAAGCCTCGCTTGAAAGTGAGATGGAAACGTTGCTTCACCGCTATGTCATGGCCGACCTGCTAAAAGGCGGCGAAGACGGCGAGAAGATCTATCAAAGCGTCCTCGAACAGGTCGAGCGTCCGCTGATCAAGCTTGCTCTCAGTGTGACGTCCGGCAACAAACTTCGGACCGCGGCATTGCTCGGGGTCAACCGGAACACTTTGCGTGCGCGCATGGGTGTGCTCGGAATGACAGAAGACTGATTGACGTAGCGCCAAACTGTTGCTCTAAATCATCACTGTTGCTGATTAGCGACAGTGTGTGTTTGAGGTTCCGGATTTGGCGTCCAGCGTACTAGCCACTCTTCGAAGAAATGGTGGGCTTTGGTTCCAAGGCCTGTTCGTGATTGCGGCTTTGAGCTGCGCCGCAGCGACCATCTTTGCGGTCGGTCGCAGCAGCCCAACCGCGCCGATTCCCGAAGGCCTAAACCTCCTCCTGATCATCAATATGGCCATTCTGATCATCTTGGCCGGATTGATTGTGACGCGGTACATTTCCATTCGCGAAGCCCGCAAAGAAGGCGGCGGCGGCAAGCTAACGCGCCGATTTATGTTGCTTTTTGGCATCGTGGCGATGATCCCGGCCATTATTGTGTCGCTGTTTCTCTGGCTGACCATTACGCGCGGGATCGACACTTGGCTCGGCGACACGGTTCAGACCCTGGTCAACGATATTGCCGACATCACCGCTGAGGGCGGCGAGCAGTTTGCGGCGCAATTTGAGGCTGATGCGCGCGCCGTTGCCGATGATGTTGAAGCCTCGGCCAGCGGTTTTGAAACCAATCCCGAAGCGTTCGAAACCATTTTCAGCGTGCTCGCGACGTATCGCGAGTTTTCAGCCGCTTACATCATTGATCGAACCGGCTATCCGCTCGCCATTGCCGAGAATATGACCGCGCCGAACCATTATGGACGCCCGGCGGCAGAGTATTTTCAGGCGGCCGATCGCGGTGAGACCGTCGCAGTCTTGCGACGTCAGGCTGGCTATACATTCGCGTTGATAAAGCTGGAGAAATTCGGCGGCAGTTATCTCTATCTCGCCCGGCCGGTGAACCCTGAACTTTTCGCCCGCCTCGACCGCGCGCGCGCTGCGGGGACCAATTACCGATTGGCGCAGCAACGCAGCAGCGAGATGCGGAACCTGTTCGTGATCGCCTATTTGCAGATCGTTGCGCTGGTCTTGTTGCTCTCGGTCCGTTTAGCACAAGAGATCGCGGAGCGTATTTCGCGCCCGATCAGCCGCCTTGCCGGCGCTGCCCTTGAGGTCAGTGAAGGCCGCCGCGGGGTCTCAGTGCCTCTGCCGGAATCTGACGACGAAGTGCGCGCGCTGTCGAACTCGTTCAACCAGATGACCCGCCAACTTGATGAGCGGCGTGATGATCTCGTTTTCGCCCGCGAGGAAGCTGAAGAGCGTCGCCGCTTCCTGGAAACGCTCCTAGTCGAGCTCAGCTCCGGCGTCATTCGCGTTGATTCCACTGGCGTTGTGACCATCGCGAACCGCTCAGCCGAAACACTCCTTAATCTTGGTCAGCTTGAGGGGCGCGTTCTGGCGGAGATCAGCCCAGATATTTGGAAACGCGTGAATGTCGCCGATCCGCGGCTCAGCCAAGATGAAGCCTTCATCAATATGGTGACCCCGAGCGGCGTGCGTCACATTCGCTTGAAGGTCACATCTGACACGGTCGGGGGTTATGTCGTAACGCTCGATGATGCGACGCGCATGATCTCGGCGCAGCGGCAAATGGCATGGCGCGAGGTGGCACGCCGGATCGCGCATGAGATTCGCAACCCGCTCACGCCCATCCAGCTTTCAACGGAACGTCTCCGGCGTCGCTATGGCGACCAAGTGAATGATGAAGACGGTGTGTTTCAGCGCTGCATCAATACGATTCTGCGTCAGGTCTCAGACATTGGCCGAATGGTGCAAGAATTCTCCGACTTTGCTCGGATGCCGAAGCCAACGCCGAGCCGGTTTGACCTTGCCGCGCTGATCACCGACGTCATCTTCGCGCAGCGCGTCGTAAACCCGGATTACAAGTTCAAGCTGGACCTTCCTAAAGACGGCTTTGAGATTGAGGGCGATGAGCGCCTCCTCGGACAAGCCATTACAAACATTGTAAAGAACGCCGCCGAAGCGCTTTCTCGCCGTCCTGAGACGGATGAAACGCAAGGCCAGATCAATGTCGATGTCGATTCCGAGGAGCAAGACGGCTTCGTTGTGATCAGCGTGGCCGACAATGGTCCAGGCTTCCCGCAAGACACGCGCGATCAGCTCATGGAGCCTTATGTCACGGCCCGCGAAGGCGGGACTGGCCTCGGACTTGCGATCGTCAATCGCGTCATCATGGACCATGGCGGCAGCGTGCAACTCTTAGAACCACCTTTTGGGGCAGAAGGTGCCATCGTAAAAATCGTCCTACCGATCAGTCTGACCGGGGCGGCAGACGTCGAACAGCAGCCTTTGGAGTATGCCAATGAGTACTGACATCCTAGTCGTCGATGACGAACCCGATATTCGCGAACTGATTGCGGGTGTCCTGGAAGATGACGGACATGGCGTCCGCGTGGCCGCGACGGCAGAGCGCGCGATTGATGAAGTGCGCAGCCGGACCCCAAGCCTGGTGGTTCTGGACGTGTGGCTGCAGGGCAGCGACATGGACGGCCTGGCGGTACTGAAATATCTCAAGACGATTGATCCAATGCTCCCAGTCATTGTGATTTCTGGGCACGGCAATGTCGAAACCGCGGTCGCTGCCATTCGGCGCGGCGCGTATGATTTCATTGAGAAACCTTTCAAAGCGGATCGGCTGCTGCACCTGGTCTCGCGGGCGATTGAGTCGGCTCAGCTGAAACGCGAGAATGAGAAGCTGCGGACGCATAATTTCTCGGTCTCTGAATGGATTGGTTCGAGCAGCGCGGCGCAGGCCTTGCGGGCTCAGATTGAGAAAGTCGCGCCGACCAATTCACGCGTCCTGGTCTCTGGCGAGGCAGGCGTTGGCAAAGAGCTGTGCGCGAAACTGATCCATGAAAGCTCCCGCCGGGCTGGCGCGCCCTTCATCGCGGTGAACGCGGCCAATATTGCTCCAGAACAGATGGAACGCGAACTCTTCGGCGAGGAAGACAATAGCGGCATGCCGGTCAAGATTGGCGTGTTTGAGCAAGCTCATGGCGGCACGCTGTTGCTTGATGAGGTCGGTGACATGCCCCTCGGCACGCAGAGCAAAATCCTGCGGGTCCTCACCGAGCAGCGCTTCCAGCGGGTTGGTGGCGGCTCTGATGTGAGCGTTGACGTTCGCGTCATGTCCTCTTCAACCCGCGACCTTGAGCAGGCGATTGCTGCCTCGGCGTTCCGCAAAGATCTTTATTATCGCCTGAATGTCGTGCCGCTCCAGGTGCCGTCTTTGGCTGATCGGCGCGATGATATTCCGGCATTGGTTGAGTATTTTAGCGCGCGCATCGCCGATTCCTCCGGTTTGACACCTCGCGCTTTCAGCCAGGAAGCGATTGCCGTGCTGCAATCGATGAATTGGCCCGGAAATGTACGCCAATTGCGCAATTTGGTCGAACGCGTCCTCATTCTGTCCCGCGACAGCGAGAGCAGCGTGGTCAGCGTGGACGAGTTGCCGCTCGATCGCGATGCCGGCGGGGATTCCGGCGTATCCGCGGACTTTGTCGGTCTCTCCTTGCGCGACGCGCGCGAGCAGTTCGAACGGGACTATCTCTCCCTTCAAATCACCCGATTTGATGGCAATATCTCGAGAACGGCTGAATTCATCGGTATGGAGCGCTCGGCTCTACACCGAAAATTAAAGGCACTTGGGGTAAACGCTTCAGCGAGTCGCACGGAAAACCGGTAAATGCGTGTAATCATTTGTGGTGCAGGCCGCGTTGGGCAGGGCATCGCTCGCCATTTGGCGCAAGAGCACCACGACATCACCATGATCGACGAGAATGACGATCTGATCGAGCAGGTTCAGATCGATTTCGACGTGCGCGGTGTTGTTGGACATGCCGCCCATCCGGATGTTTTGCGGGCCGCTGGTGCGGACGCAGCGGATATGCTGATCGCGGTGACGCATTTTGATGAGATCAATATGGTGATCTGCCAGGTCGCTGATACGCTTTTCTCAGTCCCCACCAAGATTGCTCGCGTGCGTGCGCAAGCCTATCTAGATGCGGCCAATTCTGAGCTGTTTTCAAAATCGGCACTGCCTATCGACCTGATCATCTCGCCGGAGATTGAAGTGGGGCAGGCGATCTTACGCCGGATCCGCGCGCCAAGTGCGGTTTCCAGTATCTCTTTTGAGGACGGCGAGCTGCAGATCCTCGGAATGAAAGTCCAAGAGGATAGCCCGTTGCTTGAGACGGCTCTGGATCAGATTTCGGGCCTTTTCCCGGACCTCGGCGCACGCGTGGTTGGCATTAAGCGCAGTTCCAATGTCTTCGCCCCGCGCGGCAATGACCAGCTTCAACCCGGCGATACTGCTTATGTCGCCGTGACCCGCCGCTCGACCCCGCGCCTCAATAAGCTGTTCAACAAGGATGATGATGCCCACAAGCGCGTCGTGATCGTGGGCGGCGGGAATGTCGGCCTATATGTGGCAACAGAGCTTGAAAAAGAGGGCAATGTCCGTGTCCGCATCATCGAGGCTGACTCTGGTAAGGCCGATGCCGCTGTATCGGCTCTGAAACAAACCATCGTTATCCATGGCGATGGTCTGGCGCGCGATGTCTTAGAAGAGGCAGGCGCCGACCAAGCCGACATTGTGATCGCGGTCACCAATGATGACAAAACGAATATGCTGATCGGCAAGCTCGCCAAGCAATTGGGCGCGCGCCGCACCCATGCTTTGGTCAACGCTTATGAGCTGGTGGCGATCTCGCAGGATTTGGACATTGACGCCGTGCTCGATCCGCGGGCGCTGAGCGTCTCCAAAATCCTCACCAAATTGCGCCGGGGCCGCATTATTTCCGTCCAGTCTCTCGAAGATGGCACGGCTGAGATCGCTGAGGGGATGACGATGGAATCCTCGCCGCTGATCGGTAAGCCGGTGGACTATGCGCACTTGCCGGATGGCATCACCGCTGCGGCGATCATCCGAGAAGAAGAGGTCATCTTCCCGACCAGCGCGACCAATGTGCAGACTGATGACCGGCTCTTGCTCTTCTATGAGACCGGAGCGACACGGAAGGTCGAGCAATTCTTCAGGGTCAGTGCTGACTTCTTCTAGGCGAGGATGGGCTTTTGAATCATCTCTCCATCGTCCGCGTTCTGTCTGTCATCGCGATCGGGTTTTCCGCTTTGTTCGGGCTCTGCTTTCTCGTGGCCTTGGCGACGGGCGAAGTGGAGCAGCAAATGCTGTTTGCCGGAACCGGCGCCACGATTGGCGGCTTTGGCGGTACGATCCTATTGCTGACCGACAAGCCAACGCGACGGGCTCAGGCCAAAGATGGGCTGGCAGTGGCCATTCTCTTCTGGGTGCTTGGAGGCATCTTCGCGGCCATCCCATTCATCGACTATATCGGGTCGGCCGACCCTCTCGCGGCGCTCTATGAGAGCGTTTCCAACCTCACAACGACAGGCCATAGCCGCATTGATCCGGTCGCGAACCCGATGTCGACCAGTATCTTTGTGTGGCGCGCTCTGGTTCATCTGATCGGCGCCATTGCGACGATTACCATCGCCGCAACCGTCTTCTCAGGCCTCAATCTTGGCGGCCCTGGCGTCCACCGCAACCGCTTCTTCAGCGAGCCAGAAACCAGCTTTTTCGATCCCGTCTTGCGCGTGGTGCGGGTCAGCTCCATCTTGATTCTAAGCGTAACGGTCGTGCTCTCTGCCTGTCTCCTGGCGGTCGGGCTTGCGCCGAGGGACGCGTTGGCCGGCGCCGTGAGTGCGATCACGACGGGGATGGTCGATCCGATGGCTTCTGAAATGGCGCCAGATGGGGGCGGCATCCAAGCTGTTTTTCTGTGGCTCGGACTTTTGGCAGGCACATTGGGGCTCGTGGCCATAGATGGCGCAGGGCAGGGCCGTCTGCGCAAGGTGCCCTTTGATCCGGAGACACTCGCTTTGGTGGGCACGCTCATCCTTATCACGTTTTTGGCGTTCATCGCGGGTCTGCCTTTGTTGGAAAGTATGGGCTGGGCCACCTCATCCATCGCGACGAGCGGGATTGCGCTCAGCGATCCGCAGCAATTTGCGAGATTGCCGCTGGTTCTGGTCCTTTTCCCGGTTCTGATCGGCGGCTCAGCACTGTCGGCCGCAGGCGGTTTCAAGCTTGCGCGCCTGATTATCCTGACCAAACGGGTCGCGCTGGAATTCGTGCAGCTCGGATATCGCGGCAGCGTGCAGCATTTTAGCTTTCGCGGACGACGCCAAACAGAACGCACAGTGATGGGCGTTTGGGTCTATTTGGTCGGTTATATTGTGGCCTGCACGATCGGAACCTTGCTTCTCAGCGCCACCGGCTTGGCGTTTGACGATGCCATTCGAGCTGGAATTGGCAGCCTGTCGAACGCCGGACACATCCTCGCCGGCATGAATGCGGATCTGGGACCACTTGCCCAAATCTGTGCCGTCCTCGGCATGATCCTTGGGCGTTTGGAGGTGATTGCGCTGCTTCCAGCCCTGAATCCAACTTTTTGGCAACGATAGTTTCCCTACCGCTTGCAAAGACCAGTCAATCGTTATAGCCGCTTCAATATAAAAGAAGGGCAGACAAACAATGTCTTCAGATAAAAAGCAAAACCTCCAGGACACTTTCCTAAACGCAGTTCGTAAGTCCAAAACACCTTTGACGATATTCTTGGTCAACGGTGTGAAGTTGCAGGGCGTTGTGACTTGGTTCGACAACTTTTGTGTGTTGCTGCGCGGCGATGGTCGCCCCCCGCAGCTGGTTTATAAGCACGCAATCTCGACGATCGCGCCGGGCGCTCACGTTCAGCTCTTCGATGAAGAAGATAGCTAGGTCGGTTGAAGCAAACCCCCATTGATCTTGAACAACCGCCTGAACAGGCGGGAATTATCATCCCCTGGACTCAAGTTTTTGAGCGGCCAGGAGAGGTGCGTCTTGAAGAGACGTCGGGACTGGTCGAGGCTTTAGGTTGTGAGCTTGCATTCTTGCGCGACGAGCAAGTACGCAAGCCCACGCCAGGCTATCTCCTATCAGGCGGTCTATTGGAGCGCTTAGAGGGTGACGTGAAAGCCTTTGGCTGCTCGATCGTGATCATCGATGCAGCGCTCACGCCCATTCAGCAGCGCAATTTGGAGACCCGGCTCGGGGTCAAAGTGATTGACCGAACCGGGCTTATTCTCGAGATCTTTGGCCTGCGCGCGCGGACCAAAGAAGGGCGATTGCAGGTTGAACTCGCGCGTTTGCTGTATGAGCGTTCGCGATTGGTCCGCACCTGGACACACTTGGAGCGCCAGCGCGGTGGACGCGGCTTTTTGGGTGGCCCTGGCGAGACGCAGCTTGAGGCGGATAAGCGGATGATCGACCGCGCCTTACGCGGGCTCCGCCGAGATTTAGAAGACGTAAAACGCACGCGCCGGGTTCAGCGCGATGGCCGTAAACGGCGCGACAGCAAGGTTGTCGCCTTGGTCGGCTACACCAATGCCGGAAAATCCACCCTGTTTAATCGCCTCACCGGCGCCGACGTAATGGCGAAGGACATGCCGTTTGCGACGCTGGATACGACGATCCGCAAGCTCGATTTGCCCAGTCTCGGCGAGGTCAGCCTGGTCGATACCGTTGGGTTCATTTCGGACTTGCCCACGCACCTGGTCGACAGTTTCCGCGCGACATTGGAAGAAGCGCTGGAAGCCGACCTCCTGATCCATGTCCGCGATCGCGCCAGTGAGGCGGATGAGGAACAAAAACGTGATGTGCTCGGCGTCCTCGAGCAACTTGCGGACCTCGAAAAGGCCAATCTGCCGCCGATGATTGAGGTGTGGAACAAGATCGACGCTGTGGAGCCTTTCGTTCGCGAAGGTTTGGATGTTGAACGCGATCGCCTGTCGAGCGAGATCATCGCGGTGCCAGTGTCGGCGCTCTCGGGCGAGGGCATGGACGAGCTACTAGGCGTCATCGAACGGGTGTTGGATCAGGGCAGAGTGCGGTTCCAGGCGCACTTGTCTCACCAAGACGGTGCGTTCCGGGCTTGGCTGCATGAAAATACCCAAGTTGAAGCTGAGACTTTTCTTGAGACTGGCGACGTTCAATTGTTGCTCAGTCTCACGAAAGATGAGTTCGGTCGGCTAACGGCACGATTCCCGGATGCGATCGCAACCCAATTGGAGCGCGTGGATTAAATGAGCAAAGACATACTCTTCCTGCTGCCGCCCGGTTTTAAGGACAATGACCGGCGAGAATTCTGCCCCGAATGCGCTGAGCTTTGGGGCGTGCTGTCCTATTATCCCGCGATCAAGGAGGCGCTGGAGATCCGCTATGTCGGTATCAAACATCCGCGCGGCCCGATTTGCGATCTCCTAGGGGAGGGGAATTGGAATGCGCCGACTTTGGTTTTGGTGCCTGAGAATACAGGTTTTGCGAGCCGCGGATTGGGGGAGAGCAATGGCTATTCCCATCTTGGCTCCGCTCGGGCCATCGCCGCCTATTTCAGCACCCGATTTGGCACAGCCATGCCAAGAGGCAGTTAACCGAGATCCACACCTTGCATCACGCCGCGAATGGACAAATATAACGGCGTCTGCCAGATCCTTGGCAAATACATTCCGCTTGAAGGTAGTTTTATGTTTGATCCGCGCCCGACTGATGTGAATCTGGTCCCCACTGTTATTGAGCAAACCAGCCGAGGCGAGCGCGCGTTCGACATTTTCTCGCGCCTTCTAAAAGAGCGCCTGATCTTCATCACGGGGCCGATCGACGACACCACAGCGTCACTGGTCTGTGCACAATTGCTGTTCCTTGAGTCGGAAAACCCGAAAAAAGACATCGCGATCTACATCAATAGCCCAGGCGGCTATGTGACCGCGGGTCTCGCGATTTATGACACGATGCAATATATCCGCTGCCCGATCTCTACCGTTTGTATCGGCCAGGCGGCGAGCATGGGATCTTTGCTGCTCGCGGCGGGCGATAAAGGCAATCGGATCGCGCTTCCGAACTCTCGCGTGATGGTGCACCAGCCATCTGGCGGCTATCGCGGGGTTGCGAAAGACATTGAACGCCACGCGGATGAAATCCTCGATCTGAAGAAGCGTCTGAACAATATTTACGTGACGCATACCGGCCAAGACTATGACACGATTGAGAAAAAACTCGATCGCGACACGTTTATGACGGCCGAAGAGGCGAAAGACTTCGGCATCATCGATACAGTCTATGAGCGTCGCGCGGACGACGGAGAAGAGTAAACGGCACTCTTCCTGCAATGAGATTGCGAGCTAAGGCTTGCGCGAGCCCGTAAGGGTTTTAAAGTTAGAGTTTGGAATCTGAGATTCGTCTCGGATAAATCGCATGTTAAGGCATGCGTGTCATAGAGGTTGCCCATGGCAAATAAAAACGGTTCCAGCGGCGATTCAAAGAATACGCTTTATTGCTCTTTCTGCGGGAAGAGCCAGCACGAAGTTAAGAAACTGATTGCAGGTCCTACCGTCTTCATCTGTGATGAATGCGTTGAGCTCTGCATGGATATTATTCGTGAAGAGAACAAAGCGTCAGGCTTTAAAGCCAAAGAAGGCGTTCCGACGCCTCAAGAAATCTGCGACGTCCTCGATGATTATGTGATCGGGCAGGCCTATGCGAAGCGCATCCTGTCTGTGGCGGTCCACAACCATTATAAACGTCTCGCCAATCCGGGCGGTGCGGATGGCGTCGAACTCGCCAAATCGAACATTATGCTCATCGGTCCGACCGGGTGCGGTAAGACGCTCCTGGCGCAGACGCTTGCGCGCGTCCTGGACGTGCCGTTCACCATGGCTGACGCGACGACGCTTACCGAAGCCGGCTATGTCGGCGAGGACGTTGAGAATATCGTCCTGAAGCTGCTTCAAGCCTCTGACTATAATGTTGAGCGCGCCCAACGCGGCATCGTCTATATCGACGAAATCGACAAAATCTCGCGCAAATCAGACAATCCATCCATCACCCGCGATGTGTCGGGCGAGGGCGTGCAGCAAGCGCTCCTCAAGCTGATGGAAGGCACGGTTGCAGCGGTGCCTCCGCAGGGCGGCCGCAAACACCCGCAGCAAGAATTCTTGCAAGTCGACACGACCAACATCCTGTTCATCTGTGGCGGCGCATTTGCCGGCCTCGACAAGATCATCTCTTCACGCGGTGAAGCCACTTCGATTGGCTTCGGCGCTGACGTGAAAGACCCAGAAGCCCGCCGCGTTGGCGACATTCTGCGCACCGTCGAGCCGGAAGACTTGCAGCGCTATGGTCTGATCCCAGAATTTATCGGCCGTTTGCCAGTGCTGGCGACGCTCGAGGACCTCGACGAAGACGCGCTGATCACCATCCTCACCGAGCCGAAGAACGCGCTCGTCAAACAGTATCAGAAACTGTTTGAGATGGAGGATGTGAACCTGACCTTTACCCCAGACGCTATGGCGGCTGTGGCGAAGAAGGCGATCATCCGCAAGACCGGAGCCCGCGGCCTTCGTTCCATCATGGAATCGATTCTTCTCGACACCATGTTCGAACTGCCGGGCCTTCGCGGTGTCGACGAGGTCGTGATCAATGGTGAAGTGGTCGATGGCAATGCTAAGCCGCTTTACGTGCACGCAAAGCAGGTTCAGCCGAGCGAAGCCTCCTAACCGAGCACCTTCCTTAGGATTAAATATTCAGATTTCCACCGCTATTTAGTGGTTGAAGTGTGCATCCTCGGTTATCAAATAAATGAGACGCCAGAATCATCCGACAACAGGGTGAAGGTGATGGTCGCCGCTGAGCGGGACCAGAAACGAAGGAGTCGAGTATGACGACGAAAACCCTCCCAGTCCTCCCACTGAGAGATATTGTTGTGTTTCCAGACATGGTGGCGCCGCTTTTTGTGGGCCGTGACAAGTCTGTACGCGCGCTCGAAATGGTCGATGAAGGCCAGAACGAAATTATGCTGGTCGCCCAGAAGGACCCGTCCACGGACGATCCTACCGCGGATGACCTTCACCCAGTCGGCACCACAGCCACCATCCTGCAATTGCTGAAACTGCCCGATGGCACGGTCAAAGTGCTGGTCGAAGGCGGTAGCCGCGCCCGTGTGAACACGCTTGAAGATCGCGGCGACCATTATGTCGCTGAAGTCGGCCTGATCGAAGCGGTAGAAGCAAGCACCAGCGAGCTTGAAGCGCTAATGCGCGCCGTGACCGAGCAATTTGAGAGCTACGCCAAGCTCAACCGCAAAATCCCACCGGAATCTGTCTCCACGATCGCAGACATAGTTGAGCCCGGTAAACTCGCGGACGCGGTCGCGTCGCAACTGCAGGTGAAACTCTCGGAGAAGCAGGGGCTCCTGGAGCTCTCTGACGTCAAAGACCGTCTGGAAAAGGCGCTCTCGCTGATGGAAGGCGAGATGGGCATGATGCAAATGGAGCGGAAGATTAAAAACCGCGTGAAGCGACAGATGGAGAAATCCCAGCGCGAATACTATTTGAACGAGCAAATGAAGGCGATCCAGCGGGAGCTTGGCGATCAAGGCGAAGAGCGCGATGAGATGGCTGAACTCGAGGACAAAATCGAGGAAGCAGGCCTATCTGAGGAAGCGCTTGCGAAGGCGCAGCAAGAGATCAAGAAGCTGCGCCAGATGAGCCCGATGTCCGCAGAGTCGACAGTTGTTAGAAACTACCTCGATTGGCTCGTGGCGTTGCCATGGACGAAGCGCAAGGAAATCTCAACCGATTTGGATGCCGCGGAAACCCAGCTCAATGACGATCACTATGGCCTGGAAAAGGTCAAAGAACGTATCATCGAATACCTAGCGGTTCAG
>JBCBDI010000032.1:0-16134 GCA_038529885.1 Pseudomonadota bacterium | reverse complement strand
CCGGCTGGGTCCCCAGCCGGCTCTTCAATCGGCAAACCTGCGCCAATTGCAGCGGCCAAAGGCTCATCGATCAAGTGCACTTCGCGCGCGCCTGCGGCCAATGCTGACTGATGGATGGCGCGACGCTCAACATTTGTGGCTGAACTTGGCACACAGATGATGATCAATGGCGAAACGAAGGCTCGGCGATTGTGCACTTTGCGAATGAAGTGCTTGATCATTTCCTCGGCGACTTCGAAGTCTGCGATCACGCCATCGCGCATGGGCCGGATGGCTTCCATGTTCAGCGGCGTTTTACCGAGCATCTTCTTGGCGTCATCACCAACGGCATAGACCATCTTGCGGCCGCCTTGGTTCATATAAGCCACGACAGATGGCTCATCCAATTTGATGCCTTGGCCTTTGACATAGACGAGCGTGTTCGCCGTCCCCAAGTCGATGGCCATGTCTGTGGAAAGAACTCCGAGTAGACTTCCGATCATTTTTCCGCGCCGATTCTTACTTCTGTACGCCCCGTCTCCGGTCCGCACGTGATTAACTCTATTATCAGCCCTTATATCCTCATGCCGTTTAGAATTAATTAAAGCAAGTCTGCATTTTCCGCAAACACGTACGATCCGTACACTTGGCCACTTTCCCCGTACATATTACAAAATGGAAAACCCGCCCCAAATTGGGACGGGCTCCTCACAAACGTTGCGTTTGTTTGCGGTTTAAGCCGCTAGTCGCTTCAAGCGGCGCGCTTCCAGCTTGTTTAAGGCATGAATGTAAGCTTTGGCGGCGGCAACCAATGTGTCCGGATCGGACGAGCGACCCGTGGCCATGATCCCTTCACCTTTCAGACGGACATGGACCGTTGCCTGCGCATCTGTGCCGCCGGTAACGGCTTTGACCTGGAACAGATCAAGCTTGCCTTCATGTGGAACGATTTTGCGGATGGAGTTGAACACCGCATCCACCGGACCATTGCCCTCAGTGGTGACGCAATGGCTCTCACCGTCAACCAGGACACAAAGATCTGCAGTTTGCGGCCCCTCAGAGCCGGCCACCACGCGCAAGCTCTCAAAGGAGATGCGCTCGCCAATCTCAGAAAGCTGGTCATCTACCAAAGCGATCAAGTCATCGTCGAAGACGTGCTTTTTCTTATCCGCGAGGTCTTTGAAGCGTTTGAAAGCTTCGTTCAGGCTGTCTTTGTCGAGCTCGTAGCCGAGGCTTTCCAGCTTGTCGCGGAAGGCATGACGGCCAGAATGCTTACCCATAACCAGGCTGGTCTTGGACACACCAACATCTTCTGGCCGCATGATTTCATAGGTTTCGGCATTCTTGAGCATGCCATCCTGGTGAATGCCACTCTCATGCGCGAAGGCATTCTTGCCGACAATGGCTTTATTGTATTGGACCGGGAAACCGGTAATTCGGCTGACCATCTTGCTCGCTGCCGCGAGCTTGGTTGTGTCGAGACCGGTCGTAAAGGGCAGATCATCGCGGCGCGTGTTGAAGGCCATGACGACCTCTTCCAGCGCGGCATTGCCCGCCCGCTCGCCGAGGCCGTTGATCGTGCACTCAACCTGGCGCGCGCCGTTTTGGACACCGGCAATGGAGTTCGCCACTGCAAGGCCAAGGTCATTGTGGCAATGGGTCGACCAGATGACTTTGTCGCTGTCTGGGATTTCCTCGCGAAGACGGCGGATCAGATTGCCATACTCTTCCGGGTGCGAGTAACCGACCGTATCTGGGATATTGATGGTCGTCGCGCCGCTGGTGATCGCGGCATCGATGCACTTACACAGGAAGTCAAACTCGGTACGCGTTGCGTCTTCGGGGCTCCACTCAACATCGGGAACGAGGTTGCGGGCCTGGGCCACAGAGCGCCCGACGGCTTCAAGCACCGCATTCGCACCCATTTTGAGCTTGTGCTTCATGTGCACCGGGCTGGTGGAAATGAAGGTATGGATGCGCGGGCGCGCAGCATGGCGCACCGCTTCCGCGCAGCGGTCAATATCGCTCGGCGTTGAACGCGCGAGGCCACAAATCGTGGCGGATTTAGACCGCCGAGCAATCTCGCTCACGGCCTCAAAATCGCCAACGGAGGCGGCTGGAAACCCGGCTTCGATGACATGAACGCCCATCGTCTCTAGGAGTTCGCCGAGCGCCAGCTTTTCATTGTGGGTCATAG
This sequence comes from Pseudomonadota bacterium, assembly GCA_038529885.1. GTDB lineage: Bacteria > Pseudomonadota > Alphaproteobacteria > Caulobacterales > Hyphomonadaceae > Henriciella. The sequence continues at coordinate 13,958 of JBCBDI010000032.1, read as the reverse complement.
ACGCGCCCGGCGACTGCTCGCCATCGCGCATCGTGGTGTCAAAAATTACAATATCTGTTGTGTCGGTCATCGGTCTGGCCAGTTGATGTTTGAAACTTTTTAAAGGTTCGATCCCCTGGCCGTGGACGATAGCGCTAGTGCACCGTCACTTCCGGCCAGGGGCCGATAAGGAGGTGTAGGCTCAGTAGGGGCAAGATCTTGCGCATGAGCAATGCAATGCGGCGTGCTTAGGGCAGTGTCAACAGGCTAATCAGAGTTAAGCGCAATATTGTCACCGATCCGGCGGCGGTGACGGACATAGAAATAGCCGCCCAAAAACACCGCCAAAGCCACAATCCCAGTCACAATGGCGAGCACAATATTGCCCTCCAGCGCAGCTTGGATGGCTTGCAGCCCAAAAGCGATCAGCGCAATTTTAGGCACAATCCCAAGCGCCATGCCGGAAATATAGTACCAATATTTCGCGCGAACGGCGCCGAACACCATGTTGACCATCAGTGCCGGTCCTGCGGGCACATTGCGGACAATGGCACTCGCAGCGAATGCATTTCGCGCGACGAAATCAGCAAGAACTTTCAGCCGCCCTTCGCCCATGCGGTGAAGGCTCGTATTTCCGAACAAGCGACCGACCCAGAAAGTAACGGTTCCCGAACACAGTGTGCCCACCCAAGACCAGACCGCGCCCCAAACCGGACCGAACGCATACACGGCAACCCCGATCAGGAGGAATTGAGGGACGCCGATAAAGATGCAGACGCAGAAGGTGAGCAGCAGCGCCGGCACACCCCAAGGCCCTTCGGCGAATGAGGCAATCGCCTGCTGCAACGCGTCGATATCGATCAGCCCTGAATTGCGTCCGATCAGAAAGATACCGGCAAGAAGCACAAGACCTGCCAAAACCAGCCATAGGCTAAGTTTCGGTCCTTCGCCTTTCGCAGCAGATTGGGGTTCGGCGTTTTGCATCTTGTCTCCCTGCGCCCCGCACCAGTGAAGGTCAAGCAAGGAGGGCAGACCGGTGCAAGCGCCGAACAAGCAAAAGGCCCTTGTCTAACCTGCTGCCAGGATCGCTTTATACTCCTGCTCAAGCGCTAGAAAAGTCTCCCAGAAATCGCGCGCCGTCTGGTCGCTCAGGAGATCCTTCATAATGTCGAGATGGGCATGCCAGCCCGCCGATGTGCCGGACTTATAATCTTTCGTCATGATTTTCTCATGCCGAAGATGTAACCGGACTTTCCCATCTATCTCGCGGAGCCTGATTACGACTTCCGTCGGCGCCTCTGCCTCACGCGACGGCCAGGAAAAGGCGATATGGTGCGGTGGTTCATAGGCGCGGATGATGCCGACCATTTGCATATCGCCGCCGCCTTCATGGCTGGCCGGGGTGGGATGCGTCGACAGATTTGAATGATCAAAACGGAACACAATCTCACCGCCTATTTCAGGCGAGACCTCCCCCGCACAGAGCCACTTTTCCCGCAGCTCAGACTTGGTCAAATAATCCCATACCCGCTCTATCGGACCGGGCAGATCTCGGAAAATCTCCAATACGGTCGGGTCCGGATAAGTTGCATAGTCACCCATTTTGCTCGTCCTCTTCTTTTAAGGCTTGTTCGAGTTGGTCGAGCGCTGAAGACCAGAAGGCCGCGTGATGCTCCAGCCAGGCTTGCGCCGCAGCGAGTTCGCCCCGCTGCAAATGGCACACGCGTTCTCGTCCACGCTTTTCACGCCGAATGAGAGCGGCATCTTCGAGGATGCCGATATGTTTAGACGTGGCTGCGAAGCTAATGGCGAATGGCTCAGCCAGTTCGCCGATTGTGCGCGGTCCTGTTCGCAACTGCTCCAGCATGGCCCGACGTGTCGGGTCTGAGAGCGCGCGAAACGTTTTATTCAAAGGATCTGTATGCTCAACCATAAGGTTGAATATACAGACGCCCCAATATTATTCAACCAAAAAGTTGAATTTAAGCCTCAGCGAGCATTTTTTCGCTCATCTCCCAGAGCCGGTCCGCTTTTGCATCATCGCAAATCCATTCGCGCGCGTGCTGCCAACGCTGACTGTCAGGTCCGGCCAATTGAGCGATATCGCAGTCTTCACAGTATTCTCCACCATAGCCTTCCAATTGAGGAGATGTGGCCGCCCAGGTCGCGGTCGAAGCCCCCTGCTCCGGTGTTTTGAACATGGCTTGGATTTGCGGCGGGACCGTCCCATCGGGATTCATCCACCCCATGGCCGCCATTTCTTCGACCGTCAGGTGCCGCTGCAAAGGCGTGAAGATTCCGCCGGGATGCACTCCGAACGCAGTGATCCCATATTTATCCCAACGCCGGTCCGCCCCAAGCGCAAATAGGGCATTGGCAGATTTGGCCTGCGCATAAGCGTCCCATTTATTGTATTCACTCGTCTCGTAGTTGGGATCGTCCCAATTCACGTCGCCGCGAATATGCGCGGTGGAAGACAATGCAACCACGCGCGATGTCTCGGCTTTTTGTAGCGCAGGCAGCAAGGCAAGCGCGAGCGCCATGTGGCCGAGGTGATTGACCCCAAACTGACTTTCCCAGCCGGCACCTACACGAGCAAGCGGACAGGCCATGATCCCGGCATTGTTAATGAGAATATCGAGCTGTCGCCCCGACCCGACATAATCATCAGCGAACTTTCGAACCGATCCGATATCGGCAAGGTCCATGCTGGCCACTTCGACGCTGCCTTCTATAGAGGCGAGTTCCGCCTTAGCGACGTCCGGGCGCCGTGCGGGGACCGTTACTTTTGCGCCGACTCCCGCCAGTGCGCGGACTTCTTCAATCCCGATGCCGCTATAGCCACCAGTGACGATGACATTCTTGCCGCTAAGGTCCATCCCTTGCACGACGTCAGCTGCTGGCGTCTTGGCCCCAAAGCCAGACCCAATCGGTTTTTGCGTTTCTTTTGACACTTATTCCTCCGAACTCTTTTTTCTGACGGTGGCAGCGCGAAAGCTGTCTGGCAAGACTCGACAGAAAACCGCCCAATTCCTAGCTAAAGTGAAACACATCAAAAGATGTCGGAGCTCCATATGCTAACTCGCTTGTTCGCCCTTTTTGCAATCGCCACGATGATGACGGCGACGGCCTCGGCGCAATTTGGAAAGCCACAACCGACGCCGAAAAACGCCGACGAATATTTCGCAGAGCGCGCCATGCGGGACGCTTCAAGGCTGACGAGCGGCGTCGAGGGCCGCGACATTATCCGCCCGGAGGACGGAATGGACTTGGCGCGTGCCGAGCGGCGCATGGAAGAAGCGTTTGAGATCTATCAACGCCTCTGCTCCGATCGCAGCTTGCCGCAAGACCAATGGGCGCGAAACTGTTTTGCCTTGGGCGATTTGCATCGACGCGGCGCCGGGACTGTGCAGGACTATGCCGCTGCGAAAATTCAATATGACGCCGCATGTTTTGATGGCCGGCATGCAAATGCCTGTTTGCAGCAAGCCTATATTTCGGCGATCGGGTCAGCCGGCTCGGAAGACCTCGAGCATGCGCGTACGCTCTATGATCGGGCCTGTGATCTGGATGCGCCCGCAGGCTGCGCCGGGCTCGGCAATATGATGTATATGGGGCGCGGTGGCACACGGGATCGCCCGACAGCCGTGCGCCTATTACAGGATGCGTGTTCAGCTGAATATGATTGGGCGTGCACCCGACTGATTGAATATGGGCTGCCGACACGGCTCGACCGGTTCTAAGCCTCCTTCCGTCGCGCGACCTTGTTGAGCCCAACGTTTTGCGGCACTCCGCTCTAAAAATAGAGTTAGGAGGAGAAGATGCGGTTTCTGACACTAGGGGCTATGGCGGCGCTTTTGACAGCGTGCGGGCAACAAGAACAAGCCATTCAACCGACGCCCGAACCGTCCGCATCTGCGATCGAAGCGGGTCTACCCACCCCTGGAACCGCAACAGACGTTACCAAACAGACAAATGCCGCGCTCGCGGATCGGCTGGACCTCTCCCAAGGCTCTGACGGTGAAGACGCGCGCCGCGATAGACTGTCTTATATCGAAGACGACGCCATTCTTGGTGAAGACGGCTCGGTCGTTTGGTCGATCCCGCAATTTGATTTCCTCGAGGCAGATGCGCCGGAAACCGTGAACCCGTCCTTGTGGCGTCAGTCTCAGCTTGCCGCCCATCACGGCCTCTTCAAAGTCATGGACGGCGTCTACCAAGTGCGCGGCTACGATCTTTCGGTGATGAGTGTCATTGAAGGCGAAACGGGTTGGATCATCGTTGACCCGCTCACGACGGCGGAAACGGCTGCCGCCTCGCTGAAGCTGGTCAATGAGACGCTCGGCGAGCGACCCGTAACAGGGGTCTTGTATACCCATTCTCATGCGGATCATTTCGGCGGCGCGCGCGGCGTCATCAGCGATGAAGACGTTGCGGCGGGCGTGCCTGTGCTTGCTCCGATCGGTTTTTCAGAAAGCGCTGTGTCTGAGAATCTGATCGCCGGAAATCAAATGAGCCGCCGCGCTACGCTGATGTTTGGGAACACGCTCCCACGCTCCATGACGGCGCATGTCGGCTCAGGTTTAGGACCCGGCCTCCCCAATGGCACGATCAGTTTGATCCTGCCCACAGAAGAGATTGAAGGCCGTGGAACGGTCCGCGTGATCGATGGCGTCACTTTTGAGTTCATTGATGCGGCGGGCACTGAAGCGCCAGCAGAATTCATGTTCTATCTTCCAGAAAAGCGGGCGCTTTGTACGGCTGAGGTCGCGACGGCCACCTTCCACAATGTTCTCACTCCGCGCGGGGCGAAGGTCCGCGATGCGTTGAAATGGAGCCGCGCGATCGACTATGTGCTCGCCGAATATGGCGAGGCAAGTGACGTCGTTTTCGCCTCTCACCATTGGCCAACTTGGGGCCAGGAGAATGTTGCGCAATTCCTACAGTCCCAGCGTGACATTTACCGCTATGTGCATGACCAAACCCTGCGCAATGCGAATGCTGGCGCCACGATGATCGAAGCCGCTGAAGCGGTCGAAGAACCGGAATTCCAGGCCGCCGATTTCACCACGCGCGGCTATTACGGCACGCTTAATCACAATGCCAAAGCGGTCTATCAACATTATTTTGGATGGTGGGGCGGCGTCCCTGCCGAGTATAACCGCCTACCACATGAGATCACAGCGGCGCGCTATGTCGAGGCTATGGGCGGCACTGATGCTGTCTTGCAACTCGGCCAAGACGCCTTCAATGCAGGCGACTATCGTTGGGCGGCAGAAGTGTTCAATCATCTCGTCTTCGCGGATGCGAGCAATCAAGAGGCGCGCGACTGGCTTTCTGCAAGCTATGAGCAGCTTGGTTTCCAGGCCGAAAGTGGCGCTTGGCGCAGCTATTATTTGACGGGCGCGGCCGAACTCCGCCGCGGCGTTCCCAACATTGGCAATCCGCAACTCGGCAATCCAGACTTCCTGAAAGCCGTGCCATCGCTTGACCTGTTCGATGCATTGGCAGCGCGGTACAATCCGGCCAAGATGGACCGCGATCCGTTTGTGATCGTTTTCAACTTCCCGGATCGTGACGAAACGATCAGCTTACTCGTCGAACAGGCGGTTATGGTCCCCCGCATGGGCGATACTGAAGCGCCAACTGCAACCGTGACGATCGACCGTTTTGATCTCGATCGGCTCATCCTCGGCGAAGCCGCACCGCTCGGGCTGATCACCAGCGGGAAAATGAAGCTGAGCGGCAATCGCGGCGCGGTTTCGGCAATGTTTGACGCGCTCGACCAGCCGGACTTTTGGTTCAATACGGTGGAACCTTAGGCAGAACGACCGGATCACTAAAAAATATTGGCTTTTCGTTTCTGAAAAACCCCATAATTATTACAGTCAACAGCGCTATAGACGGCGCTGACAGGTCAGCGCGTGTGGAGACTTTCGATGCGTATCATGAAGAGTATTTTGGGTTTGATTGCGGGCGCGGGCCTAACTCTGACAGCTCACAGCCAGGCCTATCCGAGCGCAGACTATGCAGATGAGATCCCGACCCTGTCTGAAATCATTGGACATGATCATGGCGACGCGATCACCACATCTGCAGACATTCGAACATACCTCACCGCGCTCGAAGCGGCCGATCCGGCCCGCGTTCAGGTTCGCTCATATGGAACGTCTTGGCAGGGACAGGATCTGATCTATGCCATCATCTCTTCGCCTGAAAACTTGGCGAACCTCGACACGCACCAAATCAATCTTGCGACTTTAGGCGCGGGCGATGGCCTGACGGATACGCAAATCGCTGACACGCCCGCCGTGGTTTGGCTCTCCTATGGGGTGCATGGGGACGAAGTGACACCGTCGGACAGCGCCATCTTCATGGCTTATCACCTGCTCGCCGCCGAGAATAATGAGCTTGTCGACACCATTCTCGACAACACGCTGGTGATCATCGATCCCAATCAAAACCCAGATGGACGCGAGCGCTTCATTCATGGCTTCATCTCCGGGCTCGGCCTGGAGCCACAAGGCGATCGCTACGCTGTGGAACATGATCAGCCTTGGCCGCGCGGGCGGTTCAATCACTATGTCTTCGATCTCAATCGCGATTGGTTTGCGCTAACCCAGCCGGAGACCCAAGGCAAAGTCAAAGCCCTGCTCGATTGGCACCCGGTCGTGTTCGTCGACAGCCATGAAATGGGCGGCGACCAGACCTATTTCTTCCCGCCGTCAGCTGATCCGTTCAACCCGAACGTCACCTCCGCGCAACGCTCAAAGCAGGTCCAGCTCGGCCAGAATATGGCGCGTTATTTCGACCGCTTCGGCGCGCCCTATTTCACCCGCGAGATCTTCGACGCGTTCTACCCAGGCTATGGCGACATGTGGCCCACGCTGAACGGCGCGGTGGCCATGACGTTTGAACAAGGCTCTCCGCGCGGGCTAATCTTTGATCGCAATGACGGCACGCAGCTGACCTATAATGAAGGCGTGCGCAACAATGTTCTGTCCTCTCTCGCGACGCTCGAGACTGTGGCGCGCAACAAGGACACCTATTTGCGCGATTACGGGACGTACCGATCGACGGCGATCAGCGAAGCGACGCGGGCGAGTGACCGTTATGTCGTAATGGATCTGGCGACAGCGCGCTATGAAGCTGAAACGCTGGCTCGGCGCCTTTCCGCGCAAGGCATTACAGTTCAACGCGCCGCAGCGAACACTCGGCTTTGCGGCAAGCCTTACCCAGCGGGCGCGATTGTCGTTGATCTTGCGCAGCCGCAAGGCCGCCTCATTCGAACGCTCTTGGAACCTTCGACCGCGCTTCCAGAAGATTGGATTGCCGGCCAAGAAAACCGGCGCGATCGCGGGCTCAATCATGAGCTCTATGATGTTACCGCTTGGTCGCTGCCGCTCATGGATGGCGTCGAGGCTGAGCAATGCAATCGCGTCGATTTGAGCGGGGCGAGCAAAGTCTCTGAGGATGACCCGATACCGTCTCTTACCGCTCAAGGCGGCACCTGGGGAGCGCTCGTGCCTTGGACCGATGGCGGACAAGCGCAATTGGTCATAGCCGCGCTACGCGCCGGGCTCCGCGGTAAAACCACCGACGAGGCCTTCACCCGTGGCGGGCGCGAATACCCAGCGGGCAGCGTGATCTTCGCGGCCGCGGACAATCCCGACACGATGAACGCAACCCTTCGCGACCTCGCCACCGCGATCGGCGCGGAACTTGTCCCGATGGCAGACAGTTGGGTCGAAGAGGGCCCGAATTTCGGGAGCGCTTCATTTGCGGCCATGAAGGCCCCGCGGGTCGCCATGGCTTGGGGAGGTGGCACGATCGCGACGTCTGCTGGCAACACGCGCTATGTCTTGGAACGGATGCTGGGCCTGCCCGTCGCGCCAATCCGCGTCTCTACCCTTAGCCGAGCCGACCTCTCCAACTATGACGTGCTCATTTTGCCGGATACGTTTGGTGATCTGGCAGGCGAGATTGGAAGCGCGGCGCCAATCCAAGAATTCGTCCGCGAGGGCGGTGTCCTCATCGCCTTCTCAAGAAGCGTGAACATGATCGCAGGTGAGCCCTATGGCTTGCTCTCTACTCAGCGTGAATTCGCGGCCATCGAAGAAGGCGCTGAGAGCGGTGCCCCAGATGGGGACGCAGGCGATGCGCGTGCCCCTGGAACGATCCTACAATCCGAGACCGAATATGAAGCTCAGATTGCCGATCCAAAATCGTCGCCGGAAGACGTCCCAGGCGTTTTGGTCCGGGCGATTGCGAACACAGACCATTGGCTCGCCTCGGGCTATGAAGCGGCCAATGTCTTGGTCACCGGCGCTGATATCTATCGCCCCTTGAATACGAGCGATGGCGTCAATGTGTTCCGCTTTGCAGAAACAGAAAGCCTGTTGCTGAGCGGTTATCTCTGGGAAGAAAACCAAGCCCAACTGGCATATAAGCCCTTTGTTATGGCGCAATCCCACGGCGACGGACTGGTCATTGGGTTTACGCAGAGCCCGACAACGCGGGCCTATTTGAACGGCCTAAATCTGCTCGTAGCGAACGCGGTTGTCTTGGCGCCCGCGCGCGTCGCCCAGTAAGCCGCTAATTTTTATCGGATTTTTACGCAGAGCCGAGTGCGACCAAAACCACACACCTCGTTGCAGAAACGCAACGGATATCTTCCCCTGTGGCGCGAGTTTTGCTTACCTGGACTGGGGAAACTGGTAGGGACGCAAAATGAAACGCTTACAAGCGGTGCGACTGTTTAAACGCGAGGACTCAGAAGAGTCAAAAGACCGGCGCGAGCCGACAATATTGGATCATGGCGATCCGATCACGATGCAGCTGACGCGCGAACTGGAAGAGCGTCGCCGTCGCCTCGCAATGAATGCCCCTCATTCCGCCGGTCTCTAGTCGCCTTCCCACCCGAACACGTCCTCTAGACCGACGCCAAACACGCGCGCGATGCGGAAGGCGCTTTCTAAGCTGGGCGAATATTTGCCTTGCTCGATCGCAATGACCGTCTGGCGCGTGACGCCAATTTCTTTTGCGAGGACAGATTGGCTCATCTGGCCATGCACTTCTCGAAGCTCGCGCACGCGATTGGTAATGGGCGGTCGTTTTGCCATTTCAGTACGCTCGATTGTAGTTAAACACTTGCCATGCGGCACGCGCGATTTCGCTTAAAACCAGCGCGCCAACCAGTGAATGGAACATTATCGCGGAGTTTCCGTGTATGAACCACAGTGCCATTGCGAGAAAAACGAGCCCTGACATGATATGCCCTTGCATACCTTCAGCCCGCATGCGGATGAGTTGATCGCGTTCATCTTCGCCTTTGTCGGGTAGAGCTTCACCGGCGGCTTTCGCGTGCTTGGTCATCAACCAAGCACCGAAAAAAGAAACACAAAGCTGCAACACGATATAGCTGATCCAAATCCCGAAATTGGGCGCAACCAGCGCACCGGTTACCATTGATTGCCAGGCAACAATCGAGAAATAGAGCAATCCTCCGATCAAAGAGCCAAGCCCAAAAATAATCGAATTCTTTTCCCAAACAGCCATGCTCACACCCCGCGACGATAGTAGACAATCTTCAGCACATACTCGCTCAATTGCGCCAAAATCAGGCTGATCACGAGGATATGAAACAGTACGTTGCCATCACTCTGAAAAATGAAATGCCAGAGGCCCACGAAAACACCTGAGCCGAGCACCCATCCCGAAACGTTTCCCGCTCGCCAGATAATGAGTTTATCGCGCTCGTCCTCCGGCGCGTCAGCGTCTTGCGGCGCTATCGCGACCGCAACAAGGTGTCCGACAATAGCACCGATAATCAAGAACACCGTTGTTACCGCTATTAACGGCACATTTGGTGGGGGAGCCGCTTCAAGTGCGCGTGCGCTCGCAAAGATGGCGTTGATGTAAAACAAGCCAAGGAGCGCGATCAAAATCGCCATCACCCAAGCACTTAATTCTCGGAATCCCATTGGATCCTCCATGTCAAAAATCTTATACACTCCATATGGTAAAATATTTTTGACATGTCAAATATTTTCGACATGAAAATCAGAGGAGCGCTGAAACGCCCTTTGACAGCAGCGCCCGGAATGGTACCTCCCGCCCCTTACATAAGGAGCCCGAAAACGATGAGTGATCTCCAAACGCTCGCAGAAACCGCAAAAGCCTGGCCGTTCGAACAAGCGCGCGCCTTGCTGAAACGCCTGCGCAATATGGAGAAACAGGGCAAACCGAAACAAGGTCCGGTGGTCTTCGAGACCGGCTATGGCCCGTCAGGCCTGCCGCACATTGGCACCTTTGGCGAAGTGGTCCGCACGACCATGGTTAAAACAGCATTCGAAGTGCTGACCGGCGGCGATTTCGAAACCAAGCTGATCTGTATCTCGGACGATATGGACGGCATGCGCAAAGTCCCACCGACCGTGCCGAACCCTGAAGCGCTTGAAGCCTATATGCAAAAGCCATTGACCGATGTGCCAGATCCGTTTGGCACGCATGACAGCTATGGCGCGCATATGGGCGCGCGGCTTTGCGCCTTTTTGGACAGTTTCGGCTTTGAGTATGAATTTTTGTCCGCCACCGATTGCTATAAGGATGGCACATTCGATCCGATGCTGCTGCGGGCGCTGGAAAAGTTCGATGAGATCATGGGCGTCATGCTGCCAACACTCGGCGCTGAGCGGCAAGCGACCTATTCGCCCTTCTTGCCGATTTCACCGACCACTGGCCGTGTTCTCTATGTGCCGATGAAGGCGACCGATCCGAAAGCTGGGACCATCACGTTTGAGGATGAAGATGGGACTGACGTCACACTGCCGGTCACAGGGGGCAACACGAAGCTGCAATGGAAGCCAGATTTCGGCATGCGCTGGGCCGCACTCGGCGTTGATTTCGAGATGTTCGGCAAAGACCATCAGGACAATGCGCCCATCTATTCCAAAATCACGCGCATTCTGGGCTGCCAACCGCCGCAGCAATATGTCTATGAGCTGTTCCTGGACGAGCACGGCACCAAGATCTCCAAGACCAAGGGCAACGGCATCGCGGTCGAGGAATGGCTAAAATACGCCCCCCAAGAGAGCCTGTCTCTGTATCAATTCCAAAAGCCGCGGGTCGCGAAAAAACTTTATTTTGATGTGATCCCAAAAGCGGTCGATGAATATCTGACCTTCCTGGAGAAGTACCCGAACGAGGAACCGAAAGCGCAAATCGGCAATCCGGTCTGGCACATTCATGGTGGGACGCCGCCAAGCGAGACCTCACCCGTCAGCTTTGCATTGCTGCTCAATCTCGTCAGCGTCGCCAATGCAGAAACCCGCGATCAGCTTTGGGGCTATATTTCACGCTACGCGCCGGGCGCGTCGGCTGAGACGCATCCACTCCTCGATAAGCTCGCAGGCTATGCGATGGCCTATTATCGCGATTTTGTAGAGCCAACGAAATCCTATCGCGCGCCAAATGATCAAGAGCGCGCCGCGATGGAAGACTTGGCGAAACGTCTCCGCGCGTGGAACGAACCCGTGGATCAGGGCGAACTCCAAACACTCACCTTCACGGTCGGCAAAGACCACGCGTTTGAGAATCTGCGCGGCTGGTTCCAGGCTTTGTACGAAGTCCTGCTCGGGCAAAGCCAAGGCCCGCGCTTTGGCGGGTTTATCGCGCTTTATGGGGTGGAGGAAACAGCGAAGCTGATTGAAGAGGCGTTGGCGCGCTAAGCTCGAAGCTTAATACTTCAACCGGCGATACCTGCGCAGGCAGGTATCCATCGAGACAAACGACCTGCGGTCATGATGGCAAAATACAGTCCATGGACCCCAGCCTTCGCTGGGGTCATCGGAGGATAAAGCGTTGGGCTGCCCAGACGAGCTGGGCAGAACATTCGTCTAGTTTTGCTCGACCAACCCAACCAATTCCCCACACGTCGCAACCAACCGCTCGATATCCTGATCCCGCGACAAACGATGGTCGCCATCTTTGATCAGCGAGAAAACCAAGTCATCACTCTCCAATGCGTCCGCCAATCTAAAGGCGTGCTCCCATGGCACATCCGGATCTTGCATCCCTTGCAGGATCCGGATCGGCATGGTGAGCGCGATCTGCTCATCTAAGAGGGTCCACTTTTTCCCATCTTCGATCAGGTCCCGCGTGATCGGATAGGGATCGCCATAGTCCGACGGGCGCAGCGTCCTCCCCTGCTCCATGATTTCGGCCTGCTGCTCGGGACTGAACTCTGGCCACATCAGCTTTTGGGTAAAGTCAGGCGCTGGCGCGATGAGCACCATGGCCGCCACGCGTGGCTTCAAAGCCAAAGCCGAAAGCAAAGCCATCCATCCGCCCATACTCGACCCAACCAATACAAGCGGGCCGCTGGTCAGCCCCTCAATCGCGGCAAGCGCATCCTCACGCCAGGCGGAGATGGTGCCGTCTTCGAATGCGCCGCCGGACAAGCCATGGCCGGAATAGTCAAAGGCGAGAAAGCCATGACCTTGCTCTTTCGCCCACGCCTCCAAGACCGTAACCTTGGATCCGCTCATGTCAGATTTGAAGCCTGACAACCAAACAAAGGTCAGGCCGGAGCGCGGCGCCGTGTAGCGATAAGCAAGCCGACGCCCTTGTGGGGAAGTGTAATCCTGATGGTCCATGGATGAGCTCCTTCGACGCTCCTACTGCAACTGCTCGGGCGTGCTTGCAACTTCTTCGTTTCAATCGCGCGCCAAATCAGTCAAACTCCCCCCATGAGCGAATCTGCGTGGCCAGACCTATCCGGTAAAACCATTTTGCAAGTGATCCCCGACTTGTCGGCGGGGGGCGCTGAGCGAACGACCGTCGAGATGGCCGAGGCGATATCAGGTGCTGGCGGACGGGCACTCGTGGCGAGCGAAGGTGGACGCTTAGAACCCGCACTTGAGGCGGTCGGCGGCAAGCTCATCCCAATCAAAGCCGCGAGTAAGAACCCGCTCACCATCCGCAAGAATACACGCATTCTCGAAGGGTTGGTCGCCGCTGAAACGATAGACCTCATCCATGCGCGATCTCGCGCGCCTGCTTGGAGCGCTTATGTCGCTGCGCAGCGGACCCAAACGCCCTTCGTGACCACCTATCATGGGGCCTATTCCGGCACGACCGGGCTTAAGAAGCGCTACAACTCCGTCATGGCACGCGGCGATCTCGTGATTGCAAATTCCGAATGGACCGCCGCTCATGTGATGCAGATCCACGAGATCCCGCGCGAGAAAATCGTCACCATTCCGCGCGGCGTCGATTTAGCGGCCTTTGACCCGGATCATGTGTCGCAAGAGCGAATCACCGCCGTGCGAGAGGCCTGGCAGATACACAATGATGACGACCGTCTTCGCCTGGTTTTGCCGGGGCGTTTGACCAGTTGGAAAGGCCAAGGCGTCGCCATCGAGGCGCTGGGCGCGCTGGACATTGGTGAGCGCGCTAAGGTGCATTTGATCCTGCCGGGCGATGCGCAAGGCCGGCAGAAATATGTCAACGAGCTGGAAGACAAGATCATCTCTCACCAGCTGGGGGGCACCGTCTCGATTGTTGGCCACACCGAGGATATGCCCGCAGCTTATGCGCTGGCCGATATCATCCTTGCACCATCCACCCGCCCAGAAGCCTTTGGCCGCGTGGCTGCGGAGGCTTCCGCCATGGCCAAGCCGGTCATTGTCGCGGATCATGGCGGACAGCGCGAGACCGTGATTGAAGGCCAAACCGGCACCCGCGCTGAGCCCGGCTCTGTGCCTGCGCTCACCGCCTGCATTCGCACGCTGATGAGCCTGCCGCCAGAGGCGCGGGCGTCAATGGGCGCCGCCGGACAAGCGCATGTCCGCGAAAACTTCAGCAAAAAGCAACTTCAAACCGCAACCTTGAACGTTTATGCGCGTCTGCTGCTAAACAAAGGTTGAGTTGAAAAATACCCCGATTAAGGGCATATTAGCTCAGCAGATACTGGCAAC
>JBCBDI010000031.1:0-16302 GCA_038529885.1 Pseudomonadota bacterium | reverse complement strand
CGAGACGCACGATCGCAAGCAGGCCGACAAGCCCGAGGGCCAGCCAGCCAGGGCCACTTGTCTTGGCTTTGGGGGCTGAGACTTTCGGCTCGGCCGGTTCAAACTCCGCATCAATCGGCAGGTCATCCCCAGAACTTGGAGGAAGGGATGAGGTGGACATTGGCGCGGGCTCCGATCGATTGGCGAATCTTCACTCTATATTGTGTTGGTTCAGGCCGAAAGTGTGGCGATCGCTACGGTGAGCGCGGTGAATAAGCCGTCTTCATTCGGCGCGGTCGCAGTGAATTGCGCGCTAAGGGGCAGGGCCGCGAGCGGCGCCAGCGCGGCCTCTGAAATTGCCACGGCAATTGTGTTTTGGACGGACACGGTTTGCGCCAGTTTCGCAAACCGTTCGGCTCCCTTGGCGGAGTGGATGAGGACAATGCAGGCCCGTTCGGACTGCAGTGCGCTCAGAGCGTCAGGCGCGAGCGCGGTCGCCGGTTGCATGGCATAGAGCGGCGCGAACGTGACCGTAAAGCCAAGCCCCTCAAGCGTCGCTTTAAGGTCGCCCTTGGCGGCCGCATTGGCCACATGGAGCAAGGGTTTTGGGTTGGGCGCTGTGTGGGCCGTAATATAGTTTGCCAGATCAACGGCATTGCCAGCGGACTCAAACACTTGGGCAAAGCCCGCCTCGCGCGCGGCAGCCGCCGTGGCCGGGCCGACGCACCAGGCTGTAGGGGTCCGATCTGCGTTTCGTTCTGCCAATGCGCGGACCCCATTGGCGCTGGTGAAGACGAGACCAGACACGGTGCTCAAATCCGGTAGCTCCACGGAAGGATCGGTTTGCACACTCAAGACCGGCGAGACGAGGACTTGCGCGCCCATCGCATGCAGCCGCGCAGCGGTTTCGCTGGCGCCAGGCTCAGCGCGGGTGACGATGATTGGGAGGGACGGCGCGCTCATTGGTTGGCTCAGTCGGTAAAGACCGGCAGGTCGCCGCCCGCTTGATCGCGGATGCTGATCGCGACATTGCGCCCGAGCGTCGCCAAATCGTCGAGACTTGCCGAGATGAGCGCATCGCCGCGTGCTGTCCATTTGGTCTGGCCGTCGGGGGTCAGGACCTCGCCGCGCAAATGCCAAGCGCCATCGCGAGGCCGTAGCTGCGCCGCCATGGCGGTCCGGCAAGAGCCATCCAATTCTGCCAAGAAGGCGCGCTCAGCGGTGGCCATAGCGCGGGTGGCGGGGTGATCGATCTCTGACAAGGCGTCTGCCAATTCCGATGAGACTTTATCTGGGCGCGCTGCAACGGCGATGACGCCCTGTCCGGCTGCAGGCAGCATGTCTTGCATCGCGACCGGATGCGCCAGGTGATCGAGCTCCAGCCGTTTGAGGCCTGCCATGGCAAGGAAGGTGGCGTCTGCCTCGCCGCGTTCCAGTTTCTCGATCCGGGTTTCCACGCGGCCTCTAAAGGGCACGACTTTCAGGTCAGGGCGAAGCGCCAGCGCCTGCGATTCCCGGCGGAGGCTGGCGGTGCCAAGGACCGCGCCTTCGGGCAAGTCCTGGAGCCGCGTGATGCCATTTGTCGTTAAGAACCCATCGCGTGGATCGGCCCGCTCAGGATAAGCCATCAGTGCTTGCCCGTCTGGCAAAAGACTTGGCACATCTTTGAGGCTGTGCACGCCAATATGCACCTCGCCGTCATCAACGGCGCGGTCAATCTCGCGCGTAAACAGGCCCTTGCCACCAGAATTGATCAGGCGCTCTGTGGTCAGTTGATCGCCCTTGGTTGAGAAGGTCACAATCTCCCCGACCAAGGCCCCATCCGACACGCGCTGAAGCTCGGCTGCGATCAATTCAGCTTGGTATAAAGCTAGCGGCGAACCGCGCGTTCCAATGCGGATGGTCTGGATGGCCGGCATTCTGGCTCCAAATTTGCGTTGAAGTTCAGCTAAGGATGAACCTATCATCGCGCAAGCAGAAGCGAGCAGGAGAGACACTATGCGCAGTTTGATCGCCGTCGCCGCGCTCGCTTTTTGTGCGTGTTCCACCGCGAGCGACGAAATCGCTGCCATCGACCCGACGCAGCCCATTTCCGCGCCTCCGATAGCCCGCTGCATGAATATGGGTTCGGCGCTTGAGGCCATGTATGAAGGGGAATGGGGCTATACGGTTCGCCGCGAAGATCTGCAGCGGATCAAAGAAGCAGGCTTTGATACGATCCGTTTGCCGGTTCGCTGGTCGGCCCATGCGATGGACGCCCCACCTTATACGATTGCCCCTGCGATGCTCAGCCGCGTGAAAGAGATTGCCGGTTGGGCCGAGGCGATGGGCCTGAACATCATCATCAATGTGCACCATTATGACGAGCTCAATGAGGTGCCAGACCAGCATGAGCTGCGCTTAGAAGCGATCTGGGACCAATTGGCGGCCGCGTTCGCGAGCACCCCTGATCACGTCATCTTCGAAACCCTCAATGAGCCCCACACGAATATGAGCGTGGCGCGGACCGATGCGCTGAATAAGCGGCTGATGCAGCGGATACGTTACGACAATCCAGACCGCTGGGTCATTTTGGGAACCGCGAATTGGGGCAATCTAGATGCGCTTCAGGCATCGCGTCCGGACTATGACCCACGTGTGATGCTGACCTTGCACAATTACTCGCCGTTTGAGTTCACCCATCAAGGCGCGCCCTGGGCAGACGCGCCGCGCACCGATATACGATGGGGCACGCGGACGGACCTGAAGGAGATGCGCGCCGATTTGGACGATACGGTCGAGGTCCAGAACCGGCTGAGAATGCCGGTCTTTGTTGGCGAATATGGCGTCTATGAAGGCGTCCCAATCGAAGCACGTGTGCGCTGGACCCGCGCCATGCGCACCGAGATGGACGCGCGCGGGCTTGCCTGGTGTTATTGGGACTATGCGGGCTCGCTCAAGGCCTATGATGTTGAGAGAGAGCGCTGGATTCCCGAGCTGAAAGCGGCCTTGCTGGACTAAGCTGGTTCCAAGCGGGCTTTGAACCGCTTATATCCGCGCCATGTCGGATGATCTCACACTCCTTGGTATCGAAACCAGCTGCGATGAAACCGCGGCGGCGATCTTGCGGCGGTCCGCAGATGGCACAGTCGAGATTTTAAGCGAAACTGTGCGCAGTCAAATTGATGAGCACGCGCCCTATGGCGGTGTTGTGCCAGAGATCGCAGCCCGCGCGCATGCTGACATCGCCGATCAGATCGTCGCGCAGACTTTAGAGAAAAGCGGCGTCGCTGCGGCTGACCTCGACGCCATCGCAGCGACGTCTGGGCCGGGTCTGATTGGCGGGGTCATGGTCGGGATGATGACAGGCAAGGCGATGGCGCTGGCTTTGGATAAGCCCTTCATTCCGATCAATCATCTGGAAGGCCATGCTTTGTCACCGCGCCTCGCGGCCGACTGTCCGTTTCCCTATCTCTTGCTTTTGGTCAGTGGCGGGCATTGCCAATTCCTCGCTGTAACCGGGCTTGGGCAATATCAGCGCCTTGGTACGACCATCGATGATGCTGCTGGCGAAGCGTTCGACAAACTCGCGAAAACACTGGGGATTGGCTTTCCAGGGGGACCGGCCGTCGAGCGATTGGCGAAACAAGGCGACCCAACCCGGTTCGACCTGCCGCGCCCGCTCATGAACCGGCCTGGCCTTGATATGAGTTTTGCAGGGCTAAAAACGGCGGCCGCCCGGATCGTGGAGGGCGAGCGGTTGGACGCCCAAGGCCAAGCCGATCTTTGTGCGTCTTTCCAGCGCGCGATCGCTGATTGTTTAGCTGGGAAAACAGAACGCGCCCTTCAAACCTTCGCTGAGGATGTAGACGGTCCGCTTCGTTTGGTCGTTGCTGGCGGGGTAGCTGCCAATCAGACGATCCGTTCGGCTTTGGATGAGATTGCCCAGGCGGCGGGCGCCAGTCTGATTGCCCCGCCGCTGCGCCATTGTACCGACAATGCGGCTATGATCGCGCTTGCGGGCGCAGAACGCTTAGCCGCCGGGCATATTGATGCGGACGGTCTATCATTCTCCGCACGGCCGCGATGGCCATTGGATGAGGGCTCAGCTTTGGCTGATCCGGTTTATGGTGGTGGAAAGCGCGGCGCGAAGGCCTAGAATTTGAACGCAGAGCGCAGGCGAATGCCCGCTTCGATCTCTTGATCGTCCCACTGACCGGTATCGTCGAGCTCTTCAGCACCGATGGTCAGTTCACCGCCAACAGAAATGCGCGGTGTGATGCGGAATTCAGCTTCCGCCAACATTTCTTCACGCGGCAGAGGCGAGTCATCATCGCGGGAGGTCAGGTCTAAGCTGAGGCTCCAGCGGTCGCCTTGGATCCAAGCCAGGTTAAACGTCTGTGACGGACGTGTTTCCCAAATCGAGATTTCTGCGCCAGGTGTGTTGAAATTGAAGCGTTGGAACCAGTCTGGCTGGGCCGCATCCGTTTCGGAGATTGAAGGCGCGGGCATTTCAGGCACGTCTTGCTCGGCCATTGCCGGAAGGGCAAAGCCGCCAAAACATACAAGGGATGCCGCCAGAAAGCGCATTTCAGGTACTCCTACTCTACAAATAGCAGTGAGACAGGTTAATAGAACCTTAATTTCCAGTTAGCCGAACAATTTCCTGTGAGAGTGTGATTTCAACAACAACACCCTGTGAGCGCCAATTGTGCAGAGGCGATTCGATCTCGTCATCTAGATAGGCAATTGCGAGCTTGGCGGAGGGGCCAAATTCACGCGCCGCACCGATCCGCCAGCTATTCGTATCAAGGGCAGCGCCATCATCTTCTGATTGCCCATATTCTGCAGAAAATTCAGTGTTGTAGAGGTCTCTGTGCAGGCCTGCGCTCCAGGCCGAATAGTCGCTGTTTGGGAGCCCATTATCGGAGGTCAGCCAGGAGGTTCCGAAGGTCCAATCATTCTTCTCGATTCGGGTGCCAGCGGACCAGGATTCGACTGTGTCATATTGAGCGGTCAAGCCGTTTGCAGATACGTCTGCGCTCGACCATCCGAGCCCCAAATCTATCCTGAAACCCGAATCGCGAAAGCGGCGAGTCGCGTTTAACGCGAATTCGACTGCATTCTCGGTTTCTGGGGCTGTTCCCCCGGTCCCTGCGGCAGGGCGACGGTCGAGCCCATCTGCATCTGCGTTCGGGGTAAAACTGAAGCCGGCACGGACCCCAACGAGACGCGGTGTGGCATAAGACAGCTTCGCGCTCGGCCCGGTCAGATTGTGACGTGAGCGAACGGTCGCGAGTCCTGACGGATCGAGGAATGTGCTATCGAGCCGCGCCTGGCTGAGTACAGATTTTGTGCCCTCATGAAAGCGATCAGCGACCCCGCGGTCTTTCCCGAGCCGGACTTCGCCATACCCGCCATCAATCTGTAGATAAGCGGTTTCAAGGCGGCCTCGCATATCCGAATCATCCAGCGGCTGGGCACTCGAATAGCCTGAGAACGCGCCAACCGGGGCAAACACGTCATCGCCAAAGCCGCCTATGCCGCCAGGGCGGGCAGGATTGTCCCGCTGTATTCGCAGCGCCCCGCGGGCGCGCAGGCGGACCCCATTTTCGAGCACTTTTTGAGTTTGCCCGATGAGAGAAAGCTCTCCGAGGATCTCAGCTTTTTCAGTGTCGGCATCATGGTCCGAGATCGGATAGAGCGCGGTGACCCATTCGAAATCCAGTTCCGTTTCGAGCGGGCCGCCGCTTTGTGCTGTGGCCGGCAGGCTGATCAATATCAGTGCGGTGAGAACGCTAGGTGTTCGCATATGTCTTGGCGTCCTTTTAAACGGTTGAGTCCGAACGCAGATCGGTACTGGTAGGCTGAGTTCCAGGTGCTATAGAAGTGACTCTTGAACAAGAGTTTGCCAACGGGAAATGACAATATGAAGGCAGTTTCAACCCTGATTGCAGCAACTTTCGGTGTGCTCGCACTCTCTGGCTGCGTCTTTGGTCGCGGGGGCGATGATGTTGAAGCGCGCGTGGTTGAAGAGATTACGGGCGGCGCTAATCCGTATCTATGGCGGGCCAGCCTCGACACCCTAGAGACCCTGCCTTTGGTCAGCACCGACCCCTATGGCGGCACGATCATCTATGATTGGCGCGCCTATGAGGCGGCTCCGAAAGAGCGCGTGAAGGCGACCGTTTACATCCTCGATTCGCGCTTGCGTGCGGACGGTGTGAAAGTGGCTGTGTTTCGGCAGGTCAATCAGGAAGGTGTCTGGGTTGATGCGGATGCAGACCCAGAAACCGCGATCCAGCTCGAAAACGCTATTCTCGCACGGGCCCGCAATCTCAAAGCGGCTGAGATCGACTAATTTTTGAAAATTATGGGGGAGGCGATGGCCTCAAGATACAATCCGCAAGAAGCGGAACCCAAATGGCGTGAAGCATGGGCAGACGCGGATCTGTTCAAAGCGAAAACGCCTGCCGAAGCCGGCGATATGCCAAAGGCGTATGTCTTAGAGATGTTTCCCTATCCGTCCGGGCGTCTGCATATGGGCCATGTCCGCAATTATGCGATGGGCGATGTGGTCGCCCGGCATAAGAAAGCCAAAGGCTATAATGTTCTGCATCCCATGGGCTGGGACGCGTTCGGCATGCCAGCGGAAAATGCGGCGATGGAAAAGAAGGTCCATCCCGGCGAGTGGACCTATCAAAATATCGCCGCCATGAAGGCGCAGTTCGAAAAGCTCGGCCTGTCGCTCGATTGGTCGCGCGAGTTCGCAACCTGCGACCCAGACTATTATGGCGAGCAGCAGCGCCTGTTCTTGAAATTTATGGAAAAGGGCTTGGTCTATCAAAAGAAGGCCAAGGTGAATTGGGACCCCGTCGACAATACGGTGTTGGCCAATGAACAGGTGATTGACGGCAAAGGCTGGCGCTCAGGTGCGTCGGTCGAACAGCGCGAGCTCGTCCAATGGTTCTTCCAGATCACGCATTATGCTGAGGACTTGCTGGAACAGGTCCAGAAGCTCGAGCGTTGGCCGGAAAAAGTCCGCACCATGCAAGCCAATTGGATTGGCCGCTCGGAAGGCCTGCAAATGCGGTTTGAGTGGGCAGGCGATGCGCCAGCGGGCCACGAGGCCGGCGTCGAGATCTTCACCACGCGTCCCGATACGCTCTACGGCGCGAGCTTTGTCGCGCTGTCGCCGGATCATCCCTTAACCATCGAGATGGCCGCCAATAATGGGGAGCTGGAGGCGTTTAGAGCAGATTGCGCCAAAATCGGCACCTCAGAAGCGGACATTGAGAAAGCCCCGAAAATGGGCTTCGACACCGGGCTTGCGGTTAAGCACCCCTTTGTCGAGGGCGAAACGCTACCGGTCTATGTCGCGAACTTTGTCCTTATGGGCTATGGCACCGGCGCGATCTTCGCTTGCCCGGCGCATGACCAGCGCGACTTTGATTTTGCCCGCAAATACGATTTGCCAATTCTGCCTGTCGTGAAGCCATCTGACAAAGACGCCGCGTCTGGCGCTTGGGTGGCCTCGGGCAGCGGCGCGGATATGGATGCAGCCTATACCGGGCCTGGCTCGATCATGAATTCGGGCTTCCTGGACGGCAAAGAGATCACCGAGGCGAAATCGCTCGCCATCGCAAAGATCGAAGAGATGGATCTCGGCACGGGCACAGTGAATTATCGCCTGCGCGACTGGGGCGTTTCCAGACAGCGCTATTGGGGCTGTCCGATCCCAGTCATTCACTGCGAAAAATGTGGGATCGTGCCGGTGCCGGACGCAGACTTGCCGGTTAAACTCCCGGATGATGTCAGCTTCGATAAGCCCGGCAATCCGCTGGAGCATCATCCGACTTGGAAACACGTGAAATGTCCAAACTGCGGTGAACACGCGGTGCGCGAGACCGATACGCTCGACACGTTCAATGATTCCAGCTGGTATTTCGCCCGCTTTGCAAGCGTCGATGACCCGGCTGAGCGGGCTTATTGGTTGCCCGTGGATCAATATGTTGGCGGCGTTGAGCATGCGGTCCTGCACTTGCTCTATGCGCGCTTTTTCATGCGGGCCATGCGCGATGTCGGTGAGGTGGATCTGCCGAGCGGTGAGCCGTTTGCCGGCCTCTTCACCCAAGGCATGGTGACCCACGAGACCTACAAAGCCGAGGATGGCCGCTGGCTGCAGCCCGCTGAGGTTGAGCAGCGCGGTGACACCTGGTTTGAAATCAGCTCCGACGCGCCGGTGAAAGTCGGCGCAATTGAGAAAATGTCGAAGTCGAAAAAGAACACCGTCGACCCCGACAATATTATCGCGACCTTTGGCGCGGACACGGCCCGCTGGTTTGTTCTGTCGGACAGCCCGCCCGAGCGCGATGTCGAATGGACCCAGTCAGGAGCCGAAGGCGCAGGCCGGTTCGTGCAGCGCGTCTGGAGCGTGTTCAACGCGCTGAGCGATACCGGGGCTGATGCGCCGGCAAGCGATAGCGACGCCGCGACGGCGCTGCGCCGGGCGTCCCACAAAGCCGTCCACGCCATCGATAAGGCCATCGAAGAGTTCCGGTTTAACTCTGCCATTGCGACCATGCATGAATGGGTCAGCGTCTTGAAAAAGGCTGAGCAGGGCGGCGCTGACGTGCTGCAAGCCCGCCTTGATGGTGCTTCCATGTTGGCGCGCTGCTTGATCCCGTTCATGCCGCACCTGGCCGAAGAGTGCTGGGAGATGATTGGCGGCGAGGGGCTCTGTTCAGCCGCGACGTGGCCAGATGTGGATGAATCGCTTCTCGTCGAAGACAGCGTGACCATGCCGATCCAAGTCAATGGCAAGCGGCGCGCTGAAATCTCAGTGTCTAAAACAGCGAGCAAAGATGACATCGAAGCCACAGCGCTCGCAGAACCGAGCCTTCAATCCTTCATTGACGGTAAAGCCATCAAGAAAGTGATTGTGGTTCCGGGCCGGATCGTGAATATCGTAGTGTGATGAAACAGTTTGCGATCGCTCTTCTTGCCCTAACGCTTTCGGCCTGTGGCTTCACGCCCCTTTATGCCGGGGGAGCGGGTGCCGGAAATATCAATATCGAGACCATTGATGGCCGCGGCGGGCATGCTTTGCGCAAAGCGCTGCTGCAAGAATTAGCGCCAGGTCTGCCAGGCGTCGATGGCTATGCAACGCTGTCCATTGAGCTGAATGAAGGCATTGGGCGTCTCGCGCTGGCCCCTGACGAAGCAGCGACGCGGGCAGATATTTTCACTAATGCAGACTATGTTCTGACCTATGGCGACACGGCCATTTCGGGCAAGTCTGCGTCTGAAACGAGCTTTTTGGTGCCGAATGCACCCTTCTCGGATATTGCAGCCCAGATCGATGCCACCGACCGCGCTATGCTGACGCTGGCGCGCCGCATCGCCGATGATTTGCGGATTAAGACCGCCAAAGCAGAATGAAGTTTCAAGGCAATAGCGCTGAGCGTTTTGCCAAAAAGCCTGATCCGGCCTGCCAATTTGCGCTGATCTTTGGCGATGATGAAGGCGTTGTGGCCGACGCCGCGGGACAGCTGATCAAAGCCTGGGAAAAAGACAATCCGAGCACCGTCCTCACGCTGGATGAGGACGAGGTGAAGCGGGAACCGAGCAAGTTGTTCGATGCGCTCGAAGCGGTTTCTCTGCTCGGCGAAGGCACGATTATCCGCATCCGCACCAAGGGCGAGAAGCTCTTCGCCCTGCTCAAAGAGGTGCTCGAGCTGCCGCCCGAACGGATCGCGGCGAAAATGGTCCTGCAATCGGGGACGCTGAATACACGGTCTAAGACCCGGACGGCGTTTGAGGCAGCGCCCAATGCAGCGGCGCTGCATCTCTTTTCCGACAGCGACACCGACATGTCGGATCTCGTGCGTAAGTTTTTGAGCGCGCGGCAGGTCGAGATTGAGAGCGAGGCTTTGTCTGACTTTGTCGGCGGTTTGCCGGGGCATCGCAGCCTCGCCAATGCAGAAATGGAGAAACTCGCCGTCTACGCTCACAATCTGGGACGGCCGGTTAGCGCAGCGGATGTGCGGGCGCTCTGCGAGACCAATGCTGACGAGAATGCCCGCCGCGCCGTTCTGCTCGCCCTCAGCGGCGCGCCAGAGGCGGCACAAGCGGAAATGGACCGTGTGGTGGATGCGGGGCTGTCCCCGATTAGCCTCATCCGCATGTTTGAAATGGAAGCAAGCCGTATGCTGGAGGCGCAAGCGCTGCAAGGTGAAGGCGGCGCCGCCAATGTCGGCATGAAACTGAAGCCTCCGGTCTGGAAATCAGATTGGCCAGCCTTCCAATCGCGTCTGAAAAAGTGGCCAACACCGCGGCTGACGCGCCTCTTAGAGCGGCTCCACGATCTGGAATTGATGGCGAAATCGCCGGGCGGCGCGGGCTTAGCAGAACCTGCCACGCGCGAGCTTTTTATCACACTTTACAAAGTCGCCGCCAGGGCCGCTTAAGCGCGATCACGAATCGATGACTGGAAGTTTCTCGAAAGCTTTGCCATGGAAGACATGGAGGCTGTTCATGAACCCTATTTCGAAACTTCTGCTCCTATTGGCGGCGATTGCCCACTTTATCGCTCCAGCGCTTCCGGCGTTTGGGATTGGCGAAAATGTTGGCTCTCGCGCGGTGGTCGACGGCATCCCGCCCGAACTGCCGCCGGGTCTGTTTTTCACGATTTGGAGCGTGATTTTTCTTGGCTATGTGGTCATTGCGATTGTGCATCTTCGCTCGCCGGATCATGCGACCCATCAGATCGCAATGCCGCTGGCACTCGCAGGATTTGGCAATGTCATTTGGATGCTGAGCGCGCAGAGCATTGGCTCAGTTTGGCTCGATTTCTTGCTGCTCTTGCCGATTCTCTATTTCGCCTGGCTCGCGGCCCGGCGTCTTGATCAAACACTTGCCTATGATGGCACGGCCCGGAGCATCCTTTATGGCCTCACGGTTGGCCTCTTAGCGGGCTGGCTCACTGTCGCGGTATCGATCAGCGTCCCAGACGTTGGCCGGATGCTGCTTGATCGCGGGACCAGCGACAGTGTTTGGCAATCGCTTTGGATGGCGCTCGTTCCAGCCACGGGTCTCGCTTACATCTTTGCCAACTATATCAGCCGAAACGGTTGGTATTTTGTCGCCCTTGGTTGGGGGCTGACGGGGATTGTGATGAACAATTGGGACCGCCTAGGCACGCATTGGTTGGCCGTGGTCGCGGCTATTTTGGGCGTCAATATTCTCTATCGGCGGATGCGCTTGGGCGCGCGCGGGTCTTACCCTGCCAAACCTTGAGTTTGACGGTTCAAAGTCTCAACCAGAGATTCGTCGATAAGGCCGGTTGTGTCTAAGCCATTGTCGGCTTGATAGGCCCGAACCGCTGTGCGCGTGCCCGGTCCTGCGATCCCGTCTGGGGTTCCCGCTTCATAGCCAAGGCCATTCAAAACCGTTTGGATCGCAGCAACTTGTTCGCGCTCAGAGCGTTCCCAATTCTGCAGATCAAAGCGCCCATTTGCGGCAGCGACCTCTGGTGTTCGGGTCCAGCCCGAGGCTCGGCGCTGCGCACTTTGCGCTTGTTCCAGAGGCAGCGCTTCGCGCAAGGTCGCAACATTTCCTGGTGCGCTCGCGTCGCCATTGATTGAAGCAACTTCATACCAATAGAGCGCTTCAGCTTGGCTCGGAGAAATCCCAAGACCGTTCTCGTAAAGGACAGCGAGATTGTACTGGCTGTCGACAACGCCATAGTCGGCGGCTTTGCGGAACCATTCAGCCGCCGCTGCATAAGACTGCGCCCCGCCTTCACCGTCCGCATAGAAAACGGCGAGGTCGTGCATGGCTTTGGTATTGCCGCCATTGGCCGCTTTTTCGGTCCAGCTGCGAGCTTCGAACAGATCGCGCGGTACGCCGACGCCGCGCTCATGCAACTTAGCGAGGCGGTATTGTGCGGCGGGGAGACCTTGGCGCGCTGCGCGGCGGACAAAGTCAGCCCCGGCGGCAAAGTCATTCGCTTCTAAACGGTTTTCGCCCCACTTAAACTGAGCCACCGGATTGCCTTCAATGGCGGCGCGTTCAAGCGACAGCGCTTTTGGAACTTCTGGCAAATAAGGCGCAGCTTCGACAGGAGCTGGCTCTTCGATGATCGGCTCGAGTTCTGCGGTGCCGGAAACGCTGCCCTCTTCTTCGAATAGAGTTTCATCAATCGCCGCGTCGGCTTCAGCGAATTCAATGCCGGTCAGAGAGGGTTCTTCGACGACGGGCGCAGCGGTTTCAGCTTGCGCATCGCTAACCTTGGAAGCGGTGGTGATGGTTGGGCTATCGTTTCCGCCCACATTGATCTTACCGCGCAAAGCGACCCATCCACCAGCGCCAGCAGCCGCGATGGCAAAGGCCGAAGCAGCTGCGATTACAGGGATCTTACGTCCACCCCCGGATGGAGGTTTCGGCGTGGTTGAGGAGGCAGACCGGCGTCCGCGTCGAGACTTGCTGTCTTTCGACGGATCCGCAGCGGCCGCAATTGCGGCTTTGCGGGCGCGGCTCAGATAATCGGTTGCGTCCTCGTCAGGGACGAGCAGGTTCTCGTCCTCCGTCGGGGCCTCGTCGGTCTCGAGCTCGATCTCTTCTTCAAGCTCGATATTGTGCGCGAGCGCGTCAGCCTCATCCGCGTCAGGATCGAACGCTGAAAGCGCGTCATTCTGATCGTCATCTGAGAAAATGTCGGATTCGCGCGCTTCTTGTTGGGCGTCGTCCCAACTGCCAAGCTCCGCCAGGGGGTCTTCTTCGGCAGGGGCAGCGTCTTCAACCGGCGATGCCGCATCAGTTTCGAGTGGCTCGAAACTCGCCTCTTCAGGCGGGCTCATCTCAGCGCTTGACGTGTCCTCAACGCTGGGCGCTTCGAACGCAGTATAATCCTCATCGACCTCAGATGCCGACCAATCTTCTTCTTCAAGGACCGGTGCGGTCTCCTCGGCGTCGGCGCCAACGACTTCTGATTCATCATCAAAATCTGGCAGGCCGGCGATGAAGTCATAGTCTTCTTCTTCCGGCGGCGCGCTCATTTCAGCCATGATGTCATTGGTCGGCGTGAAGCTAGTGGGTTGCGGCGCAGGCGCGGGCTCTGGTTCAGGCTCCGCCGGCATCGTGATCGGCTCTATTTCGGTCGAAAGCTCCGGCATATCCGGCAGGGCTTCGGCTTTGGTGTCGGCCATTGGCGGCGCGCTGAAATCTTCCAGAGCTTCGAGCCTTGAAGCGAGCGACACGATGGCTTTTTGAACTGGCGATACCGCTGTGGCGGTCTGCGTTTTCATCTCGGCCAAGCGGTCAGAGACATTGTTCAATGCATCAGAGAGACGGCTCGCCTGCGCTTTATTGGCGGCATCGACTTTCTGTTCCAAATTGCGATGATTGTGATCTTGGCGCGCTTGGACTTGCTTAATCGCGCTCGCGACCTGTTCGCCAACTTGCTCAATCGCTGCCGCGCTGCGGCGTTCGCTGTCGACGATGCGTTGGTCGAGTGTTTCAGAGAGCTGAGAGACTTGATCGCCGAGCGTATCGACGAGCGCAGCGGGCTCTTGCGATTCGAGCGCGGCCACCCGCGTTGAAAGTTCACCCATCAGCTCTGGGGTTGCACCCGCGGCTGCACGTTCGATTTCGTCGGCAAGTTGCTGGCGCGAATGCTCAACACTGGCGCGCAGATCTGAGGCGAGCGAGTCAAAGCGGCGCTCAAACTCTTGGCGCAGCGCTTCAGCTTTTTCCGGACTGGCCTGCTCTGCGACATGGTCAATACGCTCGTCGAGATTGGCAAAGGTCTGTTCCAGGGCCTTTAGCGCGGTGTCCGTCGTCATTTCGGCGCGTCCGAGACGTTCCTGAATGCGCATCACCGTGCTTTCCATAGACGTGATCGCGCCTGTGACATCGCCTTCGACGGCGAGCATGCGGGCATCAATCTCATCAACTTTAGAAAGCTTGGTCGCGACGGAGGATTCGATGGCGGTGAAGCGTTCAGATAGATGCCGAGAGGTGCCTTCAGCGCGAAGCTCGGCCTGCTCGACGGCTTTTTCGACGCGTTGCGCGGCGCTGGCCAATGTCGACTCGACCTTGACTTCCATGCCTTCGACACGGTCTGTTAGTTCGCTAAACCCGGCCTCAACACGGCCTTTTACAGCGGCGCTTTCATCTTGGGTGAGGCGGCCTTCTTCATAGACATGTGCGGCGAGTTTGCCGAGCGCGTCTTCCAGCGCCTTCATCGCTGCGAGGCCTTTGGCGCCGCTATCGTCTTCTTCAAGCGAGCTAACTTTTTCGACCAGGGTCTCATGCGTCTCTCGCAACTCATCGACCATGGCTTCGACTTCGGCCGCCATAGCCGCGGATGAGTTTTCCGTGCCTTCAAGACGCGCGAGCATGCCGAGAACGGATTGGTCGATGCCGGTAATCGCGAGGGTCGAGCGTGCTTCGACGGCTTCGATACGCTGAGCTAACGAATCAAGCGCGCTTGGGTGCGCGGCGCCAGCGGCAGGATTGTGCGGCGCGCCGTGTCCGGAATAGGGGGCATAAGGCAAGTCGCGTGGACCGGCTTCGCTATGCCCTTCTAATAGAAGGTTATTGATATAATCGCCAAGCGTGACGCCCTTCAGGCGTGCTTTTTCTTTCGCGACGGCGCGCGCTCGATCGTCGACGCCTTTAACGCTCCAGGACCCATATTGGCTCATTCCCGGTACTCCAAGTCCGGCCCGGCCTGATTCGTCAGGCGGGCAGATTTACCCATTTCAACTCAGAGATGCCGCGTCGGCTCTTAATTCCGGGTTAAAAAGGTAAACGTTTGGCCGCAATTTCTTTAGATTTGTTCATACCTCTAGGGAAGGATTCCAGGGTGACGTTGACGTTCGCGTAAAGACAAGGCATAGTTGCGGGCATGCCAGATACCGTAACTTCACTTTCTATCGCTGACTCTCGCACCTACTCCATTTCGGAGCTCGCCCGAGAGTTTGGAATCACCCCTCGTGCGCTGCGCTTCTATGAAGACAAGGATATGCTGCACCCGGCTCGGGACGGCATGACGCGTGTCTATTCGCACCGTGATCGCGGTCGCGTAAAGATAATCGTGCGCCTCAAGCGGCTGGGTCTGCCTTTGGCCGATATCCGCGAAATCCTTGATCTATACGGACTAGAAGACGGCCAGCGTGCGCAAATGCGTATGATGCTGGTCAAGTTCCAGAACCAGATCAAAGAATTGGAAAGCCAGCGCGAAGATATCGAAATGGCGCTGCAAGAGCTTCACAATGGATTGGAGTGGCTGGAAGGCCAACTCGACAAGATCGGCCCAGGGGCAGCCGACGCAGAAAACCTTAAAGCATATGACGCGGTTGCCCGCCGCCAACTCGACGACGCGTAAGAAATTACAGTTCGACCCGGATGAGTTGAATGACCTTTCAAAACCGTGACGCTAAGCCCAGCGTCGCGGTTTCATAATAATATTTGAGGAATACAAGATGCCACGATACGACGCTCCAATCCGCGATATGCAGTTCATCCTGCATGACGTGCTTTCTCTTCAGAACTATTCCAACCTGCCTGGATTTGAGGAAGCAACGCCGGATTTGGTCGATGCTATTCTTGAAGAGTCCGGCAAGTTTGCCAAAGAAGTCCTGTTCCCGCTGAATAAAGTGGGCGACGAGCAAGGCTGTATCCGTAACCCGGATGCGAGCGTGAAGACCCCCGACGGTTTCCCAGCCGCCTATAAGCAAATGGTCGAGAATGGTTGGCCGCTGCTGGGCAAGTCACCCGAAATGGGCGGCCAAGGCCTGCCTTATGTCGTGAACATGGCGACCAGTGAGATGACCTCATCTGCGAACATGGCCTTTGCCATGTATCCAGGCCTGACCTCCGGCGCGTTTGAAGCGCTGATGGCGGGTGGCTCGGATGAGCAGCGCGCCATGTATGGTCCGAAAATGGCGTCTGGCGAATGGGCCGGGACAATGAATCTGACCGAACCGCAGTGCGGAACCGATCTTGGTCTGATCAAAACCAAAGCGGTGCCACAGCCAGACGGGTCTTACAAAATCACCGGTCAAAAGATCTGGATCTCGGGCGGCGAGCAGGATCTCACCGATAACATTATCCACCTCGTGCTCGCACGCATCGAAGGCGGCCCTGAAGGCATCAAAGGCATCTCGCTCTTTGTCGTTCCGAAATATATCGTCAATGATGATGGCTCGCTGGGCGAGCGCAACGCTGCCTCATGTGGCGGCCTTGAAGAGAAAATGGGCATCCATGGCAACGCGACCTGCGCATGCCTTTATGCTCTTCGCCGACAAGCCAACCGGTCGCGCCATCATAATTCATGAC
>JBCBDI010000030.1:0-16464 GCA_038529885.1 Pseudomonadota bacterium | reverse complement strand
CATAGTCGCAATCGACCCGGCGATGGACGCGGCTTTTCAATGTGGCTTTAGCGAGGATGAGGGTTTCAGGCTCGGCGAGAAAGGCACCGATCTCTTTGGTCAAGAGAAGCGGCTCTGCGCCTCGATTGAGCACATTGCGCGTGTCTTCGCGCAAGAGACCCAGGTTTGACCCCTCGACCATATCAGGTTCTTCAGGAAGGACAGCATTGTCCGGCCCCGTCCTAAACGTATAGCTACGCGCGCCAAGGAAGACGAAGCGCTCCTGGCCGAGCCAGTTTAGAAACGCGATCGCCTCATCCTTGTAGCGCGGCGACACGTGCGCGCTGGATTCAAGGCGCGCGATTTCTTCTGCCATGCGGGCGCGCAGGTCTTGATAGTCATCGGTCGCGGAAATGACATCGGTAAGCGTGGCTTTTGCTTCGGCCAAGAGCGCGGACTGCTCGCTCTCGCTGAGCTCTGGCAGATGGATCTGAATGAGGGAATGCCGACCCATTTCTGTTTCGACAATGGGGTGAAACAGCGTAACGACATCAAGCCCAAGATCGCTACATGCACCCAGCAAAGAGTCGACCAGAAACGGTCGATCAGGGCCAACCACTTCTAGCAAATAGACGCCAAGATGTTCGTCATGAAGATCTTCGGCTTGGCGCAATCGGATCGATGCGCCGTCGGTTGTCTCAAACCAAGACCAGAGCGCATTGCCCAGGGATTCGATATTTCCCTTTGGGATAGCGTTGCGTACATCTGCCGGGAACTCGGCAAGCATTTGCGCTATACAGGACTCTAGTGGATTTTTGTTGCGAGATTTGGCGATATTGGGATCGCGATCAGCCATGTTGTGTCACCCTGGAAAGGACAATCTTCCTTAAGGGAAATCCGACAGCCGCTCAATCACCATTGAGGCACATTTTTATCATTCACTGCTGACTGCGGTGTCAAACACATTGCGTGGTTTCAAAGGCTGTTAGCGCGCCAAAAGAGCTTCGGCGAGTTCATTGCCTTTTTCTGCTCGGAACGCCGCGCAGAGACGTGCGCTTTCGGAGGCTTGTGCAAGTCGTCGCTCATAGCCTGGAATTAAATCCGCTTTGCTCTCAAGGAACGAGATCGCGTCGTCGATTTGCTCCGACGTACAGAAGCTTGCCACGACGCCAGCGGTTTGTGGTTTTCGAATATCGGGGGTTCGCTCAATCACCACGTCAAAGTCCGCTTTGAATGTCTCCCAGGCCGCGGCCCCAGCCGACTTGTTCTTTACAGCCGCAAGGTAGACGCCCCAATTCTCTTGGCCTTGGAACGCGTCGGTTTGAACCAAGTCCATCAGCGCCAGCATATCGGTTTCGGAGCCATGCTCGGCCAAAGTATAGAGCGTTTGCCTGCGCTCTCTTTGATTGCTGGTGTTTTGCGCGAAATTGAGCGCCGCCTGGAAGAAGGCTGAATCGCCCGCCGCGGCCGCAATACCAATTGCTGTTTGAACCATGCCAGGCGGCAGCGCCTCAGGGTCCGGATCATTGATGACGCCGACATAAGCGGCCGCCGCATCGGCCAGGCGCACGCGTTCTTCCGGCATCCGCCCATATTCAAGCAAGGTCGAGCTAAGCGCTGTTTTGAGCAATTGCTCGCCTTGGCTGAGCGTCGCGTCGGTGCCTTGAGCGAGCATGGACCAGCGATCGGCATAAGCTGCCATCAGAAAGTCCCGCATCGCGTCTTGTGCGGCATCGGTCGGCAGCGCGTCCATATAGGCGGAGATCTTGCTCAGCGGTTGGCTGGCCGCGCCCCAATCGCCATTTGCGTTCACTTGGATGGCGGCGAGCAAGGCTTCCGCAGAAATGTCGCCAGCGGCAAAGGCGGCATTGCTGCTATCGGCAAAGCTCAACTGCTCACCGGCAGAGAGGCTGGCATAATTTTCGATCAGGCTCTGCCAGGCGTCCGTATTGATATTAAACCGCCAATAGCCGGACCCACCCGCATTTGGCATCACCCAATCGGGGCAACCGCCATCCAGCGGAATTTCCAAGGTCTCGCCAGAAAACATTTCGCGGATCGTGCGTTCCCCGTTCGCGCCATTCATTTTGATCGCGAATGGAATGGTCCATGATTGCGCGCTCGGATCAATGTCAGAGCCAAGCGGCGCGTAGCGCGACTGCGAGATGGTGACCAAGCCTGCATCAATCGCAGGGCAGGTGAAGTTGACGTCCAAATAAGGAATGCCGGGCTGCATGATAAAGGAGGTGAAACTCTCGATCACATCCGGATTTTTGCTGCCATCGGCGAGCGAGGCCATGAAGTCGTTCACGTCCGCAACGCCGTCTTCGAACCGGCGCATATGCAGGCGCATGCCATCCCGGAAGGCCTCTTCGCCGACAAAGTTTTCGAACATCGACAAGACCCCGCCGCCTTTGCGGTAAGTGATGCCGTCAAAGGCATCGAGAATGTCGGCATTGCGGGTGATCGGATTACGAATCTGGCGAGCATTGGCGAGGCTGTCATTGCCCATCACGCCAATCGCGGCGCGCTGCGGGGCAAGGTCGAACCCGGTGCCTGGATAGACCGCGTCCATAGTCTTATAGCTGATCCAGGTCGCAAAGGCTTCGTTCAGCCAGATATCGTCCCACCAGATTGGCGTCACGAGATTGCCGAACCATTGATGGCCAAGCTCATGCGCGTGGATGGTCATGATGCTGCGTTTACGCGCAAGACTGGTGCGCTCATCAATCAGCAGCGCGCTCTCGCGATAGATGATCGCGCCGGCATTCTCCATCGCGCCATAGGCAAAGTCTGGCACGGCGATCAGGTCAAGTTTTCCATAAGGATACGGGTAGTCGAAATAAGCTTCTTGCCAGGTCACCATTTCATCCGTGATCGCCATGGCTTCTTCGAGCTGCGCGCCTTTTCCAGCCGGGGCAAAACCCCGGAAAGGGACGGCGCGGGCGCGGATTTCGTTTGGTGGCAAGACGCCGCCATCGAGCAGGTCATAAGGCCCGACCGCGAGCGCCACGAGATAAGACTGGATCTGACGGGTCGTTGCGAACTGATATTGCAGCGTGCCATCATCCAAGATGGTTTGGGCGCGCAGAGCGCCATTGGTGATGACTTGATTACCCGCCGGCGCCGAAACGGTCAGCGTCCACGGCGTTTTGAAGCGCGGCTCATCAAAGCTTGGCACCATTTTGCGCGCATCGATGGGCTCCATCTGCGTGGCGAGATAAGGACGTCCATTCTGCTCGGCCTTATAGAGGCCGGTCAGGCCGAAATTGTAAGGCGCCGTATAATCGATGATCAGGGTTGAATTGCCTGCGGGGACCGGTGTCGGGAAATCAAGCCGGGAAACACCGCCTTCGGCCGTGCTGCGGGTGAACTCGGCTTCCACTTCGCTACCATCTGCCAGGCGCGCTTTGGCCGAAGACACACGCTGTGCGATGCTGTGAAGCCAAATCCGGGCGTGCGGCTCGTCAAGCGTGACATCAATTTCAACCGTGCCGGAGAACTCGTCTTGGCTGGGGTCTGTATAGAGGTCGAGCCGGTAGGCGGTGGGTGTCACGCCCTCTGGCAATTGACCGGCAGGTGGGATTTCTTGGAGAACGGGCGGGACTTCATCAAATGTAACCTCTGGATCGCCGCCGGAGCAGGCGCCGAGGAGGAGGGTGCCGGAAACTCCAGCAAACATGATCGATCGAAAGGTTTTCGTCAGCATTTTGAGGTCCTATGCATCCCATGTCGGACGGCTTGAAGCATAGGATCACAGGGCGCGCAAAGGTTTCGCTGCGTTCATCTTTGCCTGCGCGGCGAATAAGACTAGGGCAGAGCGCATGAAACGGCTGTGGCATTGGCCCATCGATCCATTGGCCCGCACGGTTCGCCTAATTATGGGCGAAAAGGGGTGGTCTTTTGAGTCGATTGAGATCCGGCCTTGGGTCTCTGATCTGGAGCTTGCGGCGCTTGCGCCCGGCGCCTGTGCGCCTGCTTTATTGGACACAGATGCTGAGGTGAAAACCTCTGCTGTGGGGTCTCTCGCGATTTGCGAATATATTGAAGAAGCGCAGCAAAATCCGCGGCTCTTGCCGTTTACGGCGGCTGAAAAGGCTGAAGCGCGCCGCCTCTGGCAATGGGCCGAGGAAAGCTTTGCCGGGATCAATAACACGCTGTTGGCCGAACGCGTGACGCAATGGGTGAAGCGCGATCGGTCCCCCGATAGTTTGGCGCTCAGACAGGGCGCGCATGCACTGAAGAACCGGATGACCTTCCTAGAGGCCTTGGCGAGCGAGCGGGCTTACCTTGCCGGGCGAAACTTAAGCATAGCCGACCTTTCCGTCGCCGCGCATCTCTCATCTTACGATTATTTCGGCGATGTGCCATGGGATCTCACACCAGACTTGAAGGCCTGGTATGCCCGCATGAAATCGCGTCCGAGCTTTCGCGGCTTGCTAGAGGACAGGGTTGGCAATGCGAAACCGGTCAAGCACTATGCGGACTTGGACTTTTAACCGCTAATCTGGACCGACGACCATGTCGCAAGAGGCGTTCCTTCGATCGACTGCGCAGGCGCTCGGATTTGATGCCTGCCAGATTTGCCGCGCCGATGAAGCTTGGCCGGCGGGCGAGCGTCTGGAAGCTTTTGTCGAGGCAGGCCATCACGGCTCGATGGCCTGGTTGGAAACCACGCTCGATCGCCGCAAATCGCCGACCGCCATGTGGGCGGATGCGAAATCAGCGGTCGTGGTCGCGTTGAATTACGGGCCGGATCATAATCCCATGGCGACTTTGCAGCGCCGTGGCGAAGGCAATATTTCCGTTTACGCTCGCGGCAAGGACTATCACGACGTCCTCAAAAAACGCCTCAAAAATCTCGCGCGCGCCTTTGTCAGCGAAACCGGCGCAGAGGTGAAGGTCTTTGTCGATACTGCGCCTTTGATGGAAAAGCCCCTCGCGCACAAAGCCGGGCTGGGTTGGCAGGGAAAGCATACGAACCTGGTCTCGCGCGAGCATGGCTCGTGGTTATTCTTAGGGGTGATGCTGACGGACGCGGTGCTGGCGGCAGATGCTCCTGAAATCGATCATTGCGGGTCCTGCCAAGCCTGTCTCGATGTCTGCCCGACCGAGGCTTTTCCAGCGCCGTATCAGCTCGATGCGCGCAAATGCATTTCTTATCTCACGATCGAACATAAAGGCCCCATCGCGCCGGAACTTCGCGCGGCGATGGGCAATCGAATTTATGGCTGCGATGACTGCCTTGCTGTCTGTCCGTGGAATAAGTTCGCTGAGGCCGCGAATGAGGCGGCCTTCTGGGCCCGCGCCGAGCTTAAAGGGCCGGGACTGGATGAACTTGCCGCGCTTGACGATGCCGCCTTTCGAGATGTGTTTTCTGGGTCGCCGATAAAGCGGATTGGACGCAATCGATTTATCCGTAATGTCCTGATTGCAATCGGGAATTCTCGAGATGCGGGCTTTGCCGAAGCCAGCGTTGTCCCGCATCTCGATGACGACGATCCGACCGTGCGCGGCGCTGCGATTTGGGCGCTGTCGCGCCTTGATTTAGCCCGCTTTGAAACCGAGAAAGCAGCCCGATTTGAACGGGAATCAGATGCGCAGGTGAGGGCGGAATGGCAGATGCCTCTGCAGGTGGAACAATGACGGTCGCTCGAGGCCTCTGGCTGCTCATCAAGTTTCTTGGCGGGCTGCTGGTCAGCGTCCACGTCTATGCGCTGGTCTTATTCTTTGCGCCTGTGCCCGGCACGGCGAACATGGCGGGTCGCGCGCTACAAGGCACGCAGCTTTATTATAGCTGGACGCCGATTGAGGAAATGTCGCCCCACCTGGTTCGGGCTGTGATCGCCGCCGAGGATACGCGATTCTGTGAGCATTGGGGCGTCGATGTCGAGGCCATTCAAACGGCCTTGGATGAACGCGAACAAAGCGGCCGCGTGCGCGGCGCTTCCACGCTGACGCAGCAGACCGCGAAGAATGTCTTTTTCTGGAATGGCGGCGGCATGGTTCGCAAAGCCGGGGAGGCTTGGATGGCGACCTTCATTGACGGGCTTTGGGGCAAAGAGCGCGTCATCGAGGTCTATCTCAATGTCGCCGAATGGGGGGATGGCCTCTATGGCGCTGAGGCGGCTGCTTATGGACGATATGGCAAACCGGCGAGCGAGCTAACCAAGTTCGAAGCCGCGCGATTGGCCGCCGTCCTACCCAGTCCAAACAAATGGCAGGTGCGCAACGCTGGCCCTTATGTGCGCAGCCGAACGCAAACCATCCTCGCCCGCATGGACGTGGTCGCCCGCGATGGGCTTGATCAATGCGTTACGGATTAATCTAAATCGGCCAATCGGATCGCTTCGCGGATCTCGCCGCGCAGCACGAGAATATCGATATTTTCAGGCTCATAGAGAAGCGCTTCTTGCATATCGGCTTCTGCGGCTGACAGGTTTTCTGTGGCGAGATGCGCGCGGGCGCGGAGCGAGAGCGCTTCGGCATCATTGGGGTAGAGCTCCAAAGACGCATTCAAATCATCAACGCCTTCGAGCCAGCGACCGATGGCTAAATAGGCGGCCGCGCGGTCTTTATAGATCGCCGGGTCGTCCGACTCGAGCCGCAAAGCTTCTGAGAGGGCAGTAATGGCCGCGTCCGGGTAATTTCCGGCGAGCCAGGCATTGCCAGCTTGCGCCAAAAACTTGATGCGGTCATCGAGTTCGATCGGGTCTGGTGCCGAGGCGAGCGCTTCCAAACGGGCAGCGCCTTCCTCAAGTCTGTCGAGCGCGAGGAGGGAGATGGCATTGCAATAGCGCGCCTTGGGGCGATTGCCATTGCTCAACCAAGCGAGGGAATCCTCATAGGCCTCGCTCGGGGCAGTTTCGATCTTTGCCTGACAGGCTTCGAGCCGAACTTGCTCGGCGCGCGCGATGTCCGCAGATGCCGATTGCGAAATTGGCAAAATGCTTGAGAGCAGGATGGAAACAAGCATGGACAAACCCTTCGCGTACCCAATATCTACTGCAGTAAGTAAGGCGGGTCGCGAGGGCAAATGACAGATACGTCACAACTGCTTTTCCTCTTCGGGCCCGGCTATAGCGCGCGGGCGCTTGTAGCGCTTTGGCCCGGGCCTGTTGTCGGGACCTATCGCTCCGACCAGAGCCTAGAAACGCTCAAAGAAGCGTCCATTGAGCCAGTTTCGGTGAAGGATGAGGCAGCGCTAAAAACAGCGATGGCCGGAGCGCATGTCGTGATCAGCACGCCGCCGGATGAGGACGGATGTCCTGCCCACCGCGCGATCGGAGATTTTGCTGAAACGGCGGCCAGTGTCACTTATCTTTCAACGACCGGCGTGTATGGCGATTTGAAGGGTGGCTGGGCGATGGAATGGAGCCCGTCTCGGCCTGGCTCCACGCGAGGCCAAAGGCGCGTGCGCGCGGAAGCGGACTGGTCGGAAGCCGCCACGCGTCTTCGTATCGTGCGTCTGCCTGGGATATATGGGCCAGGACGCTCAGCGTTTGATCGCTTACAGGCCGGCACAGCGCGGCGGATCATCAAACCGGGGCATGTCTTTTCGCGCATTCATGTCGACGATATTGCGGGTGGGCTATTGGCGCTGATGCAAAGCCAGGCCTTTGGCGCGTTCAATCTCTGCGATGACCTCGCCGCGCCGCCTCAAGATGTGATCACGTTTGCTGCGGAGCTCCTTGGGATCGAGCCGCCACCGGAAGTCGCCTTTGAAACAGCTGAACTGTCGCCCATGGGCGCGAGCTTTTACGCTGAATGTAAGCGCGTCTCGAACGCTAGAATAAAAGCGGCCACCGGATGGCGACCGCTTTATCCAACTTATCGCGAAGGACTCTCCGCGATCAAAGCGCTGCTGGCCTAAGTGGTGGGAACACCCATAAAGCCGAGGTCGCGCGTATTGAAATTGTTCAAGTTTGGAAGAGAGGTGTTGAG
The DNA here is from genome assembly GCA_038529885.1 of Pseudomonadota bacterium. Taxonomy (GTDB): domain Bacteria; phylum Pseudomonadota; class Alphaproteobacteria; order Caulobacterales; family Hyphomonadaceae; genus Henriciella. The sequence goes on along the minus strand of JBCBDI010000030.1, from coordinate 8,541 downwards.
CTCTCCGGTGTCCAAGCCGAACCAGTTCCCCATGGTTGCTGCATATTGCTCAACGGACGTGGTCGGGATCAAACGACCGCGCGATTGCGTGTAAGACGCGCTGTTCACGTCTGCCAGCGGAACTTCACCATAGAGGCGTTTGCCTTGGACGGCGCCGCCCGCAACGAAATGGTGTCCACCCCAACCATGATCGGTACCGTTGCCATTGTCGATCGTGGTGCGACCGAAGTCTGAGGCGGTGAAGACGACCACATTGTTCCACTCGCCAATCTCCATCATCGCATCGCGGAACGATGAGATGCCTGCCGCCAACGCGTTATGCAGTCCGCCTATCGTATTGGCTTGGTTATCATGCGTGTCATAGCCGCCGGTCGAGATGTAGAACATCTGCCGAGAAACGTTCAGGAATTGGCGGATTTTGATGGTCTCGGCCACGTTCTGCAACTGGCGAGAGACACTGTCATTGCCGAACGCGGTTGCGAATGGCGTCGCGTTTTCCTGGGCTGTCGCGAATTGCTCTGTATTGGCAACCGCTTTGGCCGTGGAGCTTGTGATATCTTGCTCGAAAATGCTCCGGCTGTTGAAGTCATTTTTCGCCAGGAAGGCGCGAATTTTGTCTCGAGCCGCGTCATCGCCATTAGTGTACCCTAGCAAGCCTCGATTGGCGAACAAGTTCGGCTCGTTGATTTCGGATCCGACCTTGAATTGATTGACAGTCTCGCCAGCGAGAAACACATCATTGGAACTCGTCGCAATGGCCGAGAAGACCTGGTTCTGGTTCGGTGCTGATGCAACCACGCGGTCCATAAACCGGCCTCCCCAGCCGCGATTGACGCCTTCCACACCGAATGACATCCAAGTCGATTGTTGGTCATTGTGAGAGAAGAGGCGCTTTGGCAGAATCGCCGAGCCATTATCCATCTGCGCACGCGTTGTCGGCTCGATGAGCGGGCCGACATTGCCGACAACAGCGAGATCGCCGGACTCGAACATCGTGTGTAGCGGCGACAATTCTTGCGGCATCGCGAATTGGCGTCCGCCGAAATCACCGGCATTGTCCAAATTCATTTGCAGAAGATTGGCCCGGTTACGGGTCGATGTTGCAGAAGTTGAATCATAAGTGCCGAACAAGCCAGAGCGCACGCTTGCGAGCTGATTGTAAGACGCTTGGTCATACGGCAGAATTGTATCTGCTCCGTCCATTCCGCCTTTTAGGAAGATACAGACCATTGCCTTGTATCCACCCGTATCGGCGGCCCAAGCATTATTGAGACCCAGACTGGTCATTGTGCCAAGGCTACTTGCGAAACCTGCTGTCCCGAGGCCTTTTAGAACGTGGCGACGTGAAAGATTAGCCATTGTATTGCTCCTTAAGACCTACCAAACGACCGCATAAGACGGTGAGTTGAGAACCAAGGCGACGGCGGTTTGCACGGCGTCTTCCTGGTCGGCGGCGGTATTTTCAGGTGAGTTGGTTCGAATTTCGACAGTGCTGACAATGTCGACAATATCGGCCTTTTCAGCAGCGCTCATGCGCCCACCGGTCAGCAGATTGTCGAGATGATCGACCAAGGCTTGCGGATCGCCGACCAAGGACAGCTCATCTGCATAGTTTGGTTGATAGGTGCGATTGTCATTGTCGCGCTTCGGGCTTCGATCAAAAGCGAAATCCGTCATGAAGTTGAGATAGCCAACGGCGCTGCCTTCATTCGAAATCTGGAACTCTGGTACCGTGAGATCGGCGTTCCCGGAATTCGTTCCTGGCGCGATAAAGCCAGGTCGATAGAAGTTGAACACAGATGGCGAGCTGAACGGCTGTTGGCCAAGGCCGTCATCTGAACTGCGCGTATCGTCGAGATCACGCTCATTACCAGCATCCACATTGGAAACACCGAACGCGCGCGCCCAATGGGTAAAGCGCAGAATGGGCTCCCGAACTTTGCCCGTGGTGACCGTGCCGTTAGCCGGCGGATCAGCGAACAGAGACGGCTCCAACAGAACCGCTGCGAGCGTTGCCTGCAAGTCGCCGCGTGTTCCATTGCCGAACTCACGTCCGTTCTGGGCGGTGAAGCGCCCAGTTTCAAACGCGGTGGCCACGTTTTGAACATAGGCCGGCGTTGGGTTGGATTGGGTAAAGCGTTGGATCAATTGGCGCGAGATAAAAGGCGCCACGTTTGGATGGTTGAAGATTGTATCCAGCGCGATGCGGATGCTCTCATTGCCCGAAGTGCCGGCTGGAATGGTCGTTCCGAGGAAGACTTTCTCCAGTTCCGAATGATGCTCCGGGTACATTTGCAATTGTTGGATATCGCCATCATCTGGCCGTCTCCAAAAATCATCACCGGCATAAGACAAGCCGGTAAAGACCCGCGCGAGACCGATAATATCATCGTTTGTATAGGTCTCGATTTGCTGACCCTGCGCGTTCAAGCGCGGTGTCCCGTCGAGATTCAACTCGACCAGGCCGATTGAGAAGAGCTGCAAAATTTCGCGTGCATAATTCTCGTCCGGCATACGACCCGTATTTGGATCGCCTTTTCGGTTGCGCAGATAGGTGAGCCATTCCGCCATGGCCGGCGAATAGGTCACTTCATCCAAAAGCTCGCGATAATTGCCGAGGGCGTTGCGGATCAGGATGTCCTGATAATATCCGCGCATCAGCTGGTCATTATTCGCGGCATCCGAGTAGACCACGATCTGAGACAAGGCGAACGCCATGCGCTGGCGCACTTGGTCATCCGCCGTGATGATATGGTCCCAGTAAAGCTCATCGACGCGATTGGACTCAATGTTTGCGTTCATGTCGCGCGGTTGCGAGGCGAGTGTTGGGAGGGTCAACGTGGCCGACTTTGAGAACTCGGCCGCCAGCCAATCGGCTGCGTCCTGTCCCGTGATCGCCGCGATCTCTGATTTCGATCCGCCAAAGCTCGACCAGGTTAAGAACTGAACGGCGTCCGTTTCAGTATCAATCTTAGACGTCGACGTGCCGACAACTCCCGCTGCGCCGGGCACAATTGACCCTTCGCCGCCGCCGCCACCGCAACCGGATAGAATTAGACACGCGGCGAAAGTCGCCGCGACTCCATGTTTGGATATTGCTCTCATGCTTACTCCGTCCCTCTAACTCGCATGCCAGCCCGTATGACGCGCTTTTTGCACAGCAAATACCTAAGTCTTGGTAAGATACGCCCGATAGTTTGGAGGAAATTATCAACGCCCTGTTAAACAAGCCGAAAACACGGCTCGTTTGAACAAAATTTAATATTAACAGGGCGGTATAGTGTGCGTTCTGGTGTGATTATTACGGTTCGATAATCAGTTTACCGACGACTTTTCGCTCCAAAAGTTGACGAAAACCATCCACCGTTTCGTCCAAGGGGAGCACTTGGTGAACATAGGGCCGCGTTTTTTTCTCGCGCGCCCAAGCCCAAATTTGTTCGACATTCTCTTTTCCGCGGTCCGGAAATTGGCGTCCATACTCCCCCGCGCGGACGCCGACCACGGAAAATCCTTTGATCAAAGGCATATTGGTCGACACACTTGCAATGCGCCCAGACGTGAAGCCGATCACCAAGAGACGTCCATCAAAAGCAATGCAGCGCACGCTTTCGTCGAACACGTCTCCGCCAACGGGGTCGTAAATGACATCCGCGCCGCGACCGTCTGTGAGGGCTTTGACCTGTTCGCGAAACCCGTCCTTGGTATTGATGACATGATCGGCGCCATAGGCTTTGACTTTTTCAAGTTTCTCATCGCTGCCGCCGGTCGCGATCACCGTTGCGCCGAGGAGCTTGCCCACGTCGACCGCCGCCATCCCAACCCCTCCGCTTGCGCCGTGGACCAAGAGCGTTTCGCCAGCCTGCAAACGGCCGCGTCTCACCAAAGCGACATAAGCGGTGAGATAGGCTGCGGAATAAGACGCTGCTTCATGAAAAGAGAGTTGCTCTGGCTTGCGCTGGAGGCCTTGTGCAGAGACCACGGCATAGTCGGCGAAACCGCCAAAACGAGCACCGCCACAGACGGCCTCTCCAATCGAAAACTCTGTGACGCCGTCACCCAGTGCTTCGATCGTCCCGGAGATATCCATGCCGGGCGTGAAGGGTGGATCCAGCTTTAACTGATACTTGCCTTGGCACAGCAGGATGTCCGGAAAGTTGATGCTGGTGGCAGCGACTTTGATCAGAACCTCGCCAGGCCCGGGTTTAGGCCGGTCGACCTCTCTGACCTCTACGCCTGAAAGGTCATCTGTTACTTTGTGGCAAACCAGCGCGCGCATTAAAGCATCGCATACGCGTCGCGTACCATGCCAGCGACTTCTAGGCAGGCTTCACGGGCAGCCGGGGCAACGCCCGTGAACGCGGTAAATCCATGAGCCAAACTATCATAGCATTTGAACGTCACGGGTACGCCCGCCGCTTCGAGCTTTTTCGCATACGCGGCCCCGTCATCGACGAGGGGGTCAAAGCCAGCGGTTGCAATGACCGCGGGCGGTAAACCCTCTAACCGCGTCTCTTGCGCAGGTGATAAGAGCACATTAGCGCGGTCAAAGTCCTCAGGAAGGTATTGCTGCATGAACCATTGCATTGTGTCTGTCGAAAGCGGGTAGGTCTCTCCATAAGTGGTGGCGGACGGGAACTCCGTGACCAGATCTGTTGCGGGATAGATCAGCAATTGGAGGTCAGGCTTTGGCATGCCGCGCCGGGTCGACTCCTGCGCGATGATGGCGCTGAAATTACCGCCCATACTGTCGCCGCCAATCGCTGCGCGTCCAGAAGGTGCGCCATAGGCTTCAGCATTCTTGAGCGTCCATTCATAGGCCGAGATGCAGTCTTCCAGCCCGGCCGGGAATTTGTGTTGCGGGGCGAGGCGATAATCAACGGAGACGACCGGGCATTTCGCCACCTTCGCGATCATGCTGCAAAACGCGTGGCAGGCTTCGATATTCAAAATAACGCCGCCGCCCATATGCCAGTAGGCAAGCATGGGCGCTTTGGGATCCTGGTCTTCCGGTTTGTAGACTCTGATCGGGATCTTGTGCGTGCCATTGCCGGGGATGGTCGTGTCTTCAAACGTGACTCCGGGCTCAGGCTTGGCTGCAAACATAGCAAGCCCCTCAATCGCCGCCGCCTGTGCAATCTCCGGTTCGAGCGATGACATAGGGGGCTGTTTAGCAGCACCGTGGGCGATGAATTGAAAATTGGGGTCTAGGGTCCGTCCGCCGAGTTCGACTGGCGCGCCGCCCGCCATTTTGACTTTCCAACTCGCCGGAAGTTTCAAAAGTAATTTGGCAATCGTCGCTTGCAGGCTCATGCGCAGGGACCTCCCAGATTTTTTTATTTTCTGGGCTTCAATCTGACCTAGCGAGGCGATTTGGCAAGCGTTTCGATCCCGGCCAGCATCAGTTTTCTGGCAAATTCGGTGGCTTCCGTCGGGTCGAGTGGCCGGCGCTTGAGCATATGATCACCCATTTCTCGGGCGATCCCGATCGCGGCGGCGGTGACATATTCCATGTCGAGATGATCGAGGCCGATTTTCTCCATGACGATTTCCAAGTCCGCGCGGATCTCGTCGGAGATCGATTGCATGTCCGGTGTATCAATCCGCACACCAATCAAACTCATATGCGGCATGCCGTTCTCGATGGCGTCGCCATTCTCCTCCGCCAGGAAGTGAAAATAGGCACCATAGGCGGCGTGAAGGTAAGACTCTAAGTCTTTTGCTTCTTCTCGGACCTTTTGAAGCATGGGCCGGAAACGCGCGACGCTGTCATTGGCGAGGGCTTCGAACACTTCTTCTTTCGATTTGAAGTAATTGTAGAATGTGCCACTCGCGAGATCGGTTTCACGGATGATGTCCCGAATATTGGCGGCCTCATAACCGATCCGTGCAAACACGGTGCGCGCGGCGTCCAAAATCGCTTTGCGATTGGCTTCTTTTGCGCGCGCTCGCTTGCCCAATCTGATTTCAGGGTCCGCCGTAACTGTCATCGAATCTCTTACCTCACTCGAGGTCACCTGTTCAGAAAGGTGACGGTCCGTCAACTTTTAAGTTGCGGTGCACTGTATTTGCGCTCGTCTTCGGCGTGTCGGTGGAACGTCTTAGAATGACTGTCAAATTGGACAGTATGCGGCGGTCTTAAAACGCGTTTGCGTGATGGTCCCTAGGGTTTCGAAGGAGCTCGCCGTGCGGAAATTCAATGCTCGCTGGCTCGCGGTCAGTCTGGTTGCCACGCTCGCGATCGTCCCAAGCGTGAGTGCGGAAGTCTCCATCTATGAATTGCGGGTGACGAACAATACCGACCGCGACCTCACTTTCATCTTGAAGGTTGACCATTCCAAGCACGTCGATCTGACGCGCAATAAAGCGATCACCGATCGCGTCATCATCAAGCCCGGCACCTCAGAGACTGTCGGGATCAAACCAGACGGAAATAAATGCGCGCCCACCTGCGGTGTCTGCACGCCGGCCAAAGGCAGAGTCTATGCCTGGTACACGAATGATAAGGGCGAACAGGTGCGCAATAATTATTACGAAGCCTCGGTCGAGTTTTTTGAATATTGCGGGACCACAGCTGGAAAGCCGCTGACCACCTACACGTCAAACTGGAACCTCGAGAAGCATCAAGGCCAAGGCAATAATCGCTTCAAGCACAAGGATAGAAGCTCGCACAATAATTATACGAAAAGCGACCCAGCGCAGGGGCTGACCTTAGACGCTAAGAAGATCCACGGGCACGCCACCATCGTCTATTCGATCCGATGAGTGCGCCTTAGCTTGCAGGCTGTGTCGTCTCATCAAGCTGAATACGACGCCGCACCGTTAGGAAGACGCCCCAAAGCGCGCGCAAACCAATCAAAGCGAGGATGCCCCACATGGGTTCGCCGATCACCGCCATGGCAAAGGCGCCTGCAAAGATCCCGATATGTAATACGATGATCCGTCCATAAGGCGCCGACATTTCTTTTTCGATCGTGGTCTCTCGATATTCTCCTCGCAGGATGAAGTCCTGGAAGAATAGAAAGACCTGGAGCGCGATTATGGCCAGAATGAAGGTCGGCATATTCTCCCCAGATAAGAGCGCTTGGTTGATCAGGCCGAGCGGATTGGGGAAGCCGGACATGTCTCCGTTCTCAACGCTCATCTGCGCGAAAACGCTCACAAAGACGCCGTGAACGAAGCAGAACATGCCATAGTGAAAGATGAAGAAGGGGCCGATAAAGGCCATGCCAATCGCCCCGATCGGATGGTCTTTCATGCTCGTTGCGGTCATCTTCGCAAGTGTGACAGCGCCGATGATCACGTTTTCAAGCCAATACAAGAAGACCAGAGGAATGGCGCCCCATCCGAGGGTCAGCACGGCCCAGATGGGGAACAGGTCAACGGCCAAGATCGCCCATGCAACAGGATCGCGATAAGTCCGCGCCAGCGTATTCGGGTCGAGAAAATTCAGCACGTGATCGATCCCCAAAGATCAGGTGACGCCATCCAAGCCACTCCATCGCGGAAAGTCTAGGGGATTATTGGCTTTCAGACCCCAAGACTTTTTCGGCGTATTATAATTGCCGGTCAGGATCTCGAAATGCAGGTGGATGGCGGTTGCGTTGCCCGTGCGTCCCATCATGCCAATCGGTTGCCCAAAGCCGATGCTTTGGCCGGGTTTTAGCCCTTCTGCGAAATAGGCGAGGTGACCATAGCGGGTATAGACGCCATTGCCGTGAGCGATCAGGACTTGATAGCCAAAGCCGGTCTGTTCGCTGACCTCAAGCACGCGCCCGGGTGCAGCGGCGTAAATTGGTCCAGCAGGCTTTGATTGCAAATCAATGCCCTTATGCATGCTGCCAAACCGCGGGCCAAAGCCGGACGTCATACAGGCATTATTGACCGGGGCGGCAGCGACGATGACACCATTCACAGTCACCAGCGCGTTGTAATTGAGGATCCGGCCCGAAGGATCGGTGTTTGGTCGATTCGAGAAGGACGGCGTGCAGGCATAGAGATAATAGTCCGGCTGAAACGGGCCTTGCGCCGCACGCGAGGTTTGCGGCGTCGTGCTCACTGGGCCATTGGGATAACTGACTTCAGGCGGCGGGGAGGAACAGGCGAACAGTCCTGCTGCGGCAATGCCAGCCATCAAGTGTCGCATTTGTTCTGTCCCGTTTGATCAAGCATTGACGCTGGCGCGTTTGCGGCCCTTTTCGATCTCTTGCATCAGGTCTCTTACATAAGTGTTGAAGTCCAATTGCATCGTGTGCCGCGCGGTTTCGTAGAAATGGCCCATATGAGTCTTTTCGTCCGCCAGCGTGATCCGTTCCATCTCAGCCGCGCTTGGCAAAGCATACTCTCCCATGACGGCGGCGGCGGCGAGTTTTGACTGCTGCTCTGCAAAGTTCACCAAAGTCGGCAGCGGCTGGGCCAGAGCGAGGAAGAACAAATTTTCATAGCCAGGCTTCACCATCCGCTTGAACAGCGGGAAGCGGTTCTCATCGGGCGTCAGGTTGGGATCGTCAAAGAAGGGGAAAGAGACTTTATAGCCGGTCGCCC
>JBCBDI010000029.1:0-16468 GCA_038529885.1 Pseudomonadota bacterium | reverse complement strand
AGCCATGGAAGCGCTGATCGTTCCTTTGATGGACGGCTATGACGCCCTGTTCGCGCCAGCCACCACAATGGGCAAAAACGTAACGCCGCGCATCGCAGCGAAGCTCGATGTCATGCAGCTGTCTGACATTATCGGCATTGAAGGCCAGGACACGTTCGTGCGCCCGATCTATGCGGGTAACGCGATTATGACGGTTAAATCAGCTGATGCGAAAAAAGTCGTCACCGTTCGCGGCACCGCTTTTGACGCAGCTGGTGCGGGTGGCTCTGCGGCGGTTGAAACCGTCGATGCGCCAGCAGGCCCATTCAAGTCTGCTTTCGTCTCTGAAGAGATTGTCGAGAGCGATCGCCCAGAGCTGACTGCTGCCAAGCGGATCGTTTCTGGTGGCCGCGCCCTTGGCTCTGCTGAAGAGTTTGAGCGTCTGATGAACCCGCTCGCGGACAAGCTTGGCGCTGCTGTTGGCGCGTCTCGCGCCGCGGTTGATGCTGGCTACGCGCCAAACGACTACCAAGTCGGCCAGACCGGCAAGATCGTTGCGCCAGAGCTTTACATCGCGGTTGGTATTTCCGGCGCGATCCAGCACTTGGCCGGTATGAAAGACTCCAAGATCATTGTTGCCATCAACAAAGACGAGGAAGCGCCAATCTTCCAAGTTGCTGATTATGGCCTGGTCGCAGACCTGTTCAATGCTGTGCCTGAGCTGACAGACTCGCTCTAAGGCGCAGAGATTGCTCTGAATTGAAAAGCCCGCGCGTTTCGTGCGGGCTTTTTTTCATGCGCGCCGTCCAGCGATTTTCAGCCCTTGCTTCGCGTCGCGCAATCCTCTTGAAAAGATGGCATGACCGACAGAATTGAGTTCTTTTTCGACATCTCATCGCCGTGGACCTATCTCGCCTTCCACAACATCCAGCCGATGATGAAGGCCCATGAGTTCGAGATCACTTGGCGGCCGTTTCTGGTCGGCGGCGTGCACAATGCGGTCAATCCAAGCGTATTCGAAGCGCGCGCCAGCATGGACTCGCCAAAGTTCAAACAGGTTGGGCGCTCGCTTTATGATTGGGCAGCTCTGTCGGGCGTCACCATGAACTTCCCGTCCGAGCATCATCCGCTGCGCTCGGTACACTTGATGCGGTTTTGCTGTCTCCTCGAAGACGATCAGCCGATGCTGCTCAAATTCGCGAAGGCCGGCTTTGAGGCCTATTTCACCGAGCAGCGCAATCTGGATGATCCAGAGACCCTGGTCGCCTTTGCTGATGAGGTCGGCTTAGATGGCGCAAACCTTTGGACCCGCTCGCAAGATCAGACCTGCAAGGACAAGCTGCGCGCCAATACGGACGAGGCCATTGCCCGCGGCGCTTATGGCTCGCCTAGCATCTTTGTGCCCTTCGGTGACGGCGAACGGCTCTATTTCGGCAATGACCAATTGCCCTTGGTCGGTTGGGCGATTGAAGAAAATCGGACGCACGCATGATCCGAGAAGAAGCCGCCAAACACTTGGATCATGACCCGCATTTTGAATGGCGCGGGCAGAATGTCTCGCGGATCGAAAACCTGTCTGACATCGTCTTCGCCCTGGCGCTCGGTATGATGCTGTTTGGCGGACCGCCGCCGCAGACCTTTTCAGAGCTGGTGCGCTTTCTCATCTCGATCGTGCCGGTGACGGCGAGCTTCGTGATCCTGTTTCGGATTTGGAACGCGCATTTTGTCTTTTTCCGGCGCTATGCTCTGGCTGACAATATGATCGTGCTGATCAATTCAGCTTTGCTCCTTATGGTGCTGTTCACGGCCTATCCGCTGAAATTCATTTTTGAGAGCTTCTTCTGGTACATCATCGCGCTCACGACCGGCGATTATTCACAGCTGATCAATACGGAGATGAGCTTCACCAATTCCGGGCGCAGCATGGCCTTCTTCGGCGTTGGCTATGCGCTCATCTACACGCTGCTGAGCTTCATGTATGGCCATGCTGTGCGCAAGGCCGAGCTTATTGGCCTCTCGGCAAAAGAGCGCGTGCTGACACGCACGACGGTCTGGATCTTTCGCGGCGAGGTGGCGATCGCCATCCTGATTATCTTTGTCGCTTTGTTCACGCCAATCGGACCTCTGGCAGGCTCGCTCATGTTCCTGAACTGGCCGAATGCCTATTTGATGGCGTGGATCGTTAAGAAGACTGAGACAAAGCCCGCCGCCAGCGTGATCCATGCCGGGCCGGATGCTTAGGTTCAAAACGGAATCTCATCATCGAAATCCTGTGAATACACCGTTTTTTCGAGAATCTTCCGATCTTTGAATTCCAGCGTCTTTCCTGTTGCACTTTCAAGATAGCGTTTGAACCAATTGCCTCGATTGTGAATTCCCGCGCAACCATAGAGTTGATCGTTCTTCGCATAACCCGTCGCAATTTTTGAGAACTCAGAATCTGTCAATCGGTCGGTGGTTTCGGTCAATCGTGTCAAATTACTCATGGCATCTGGGTAACTTTCTGAACCGATAAACGCCTCAATCATTATATCTTTCAGCCGGCCCTCTTGCCCTACCTCATTCAACAGCGCTTTATGCAGTTCAGGTATCGCGGATCCTAACTCATCTATAGACGTTTTGAGTGCCTGCCGAGCGCCTATAAAACCTTGTGGATCGTGGCCCTCCAGCTTCATGCAAAGAATTGGAATCCCTTTCCCCAGTGCGAAACCGACCTCTTGATTTGTCCATACGCTGTCATGAAAATCGTCAGTGAGAAGAACCAACAGCACTTCCATAGTTTTGAGAGCGTTTAATATCTCGATTTGCCACTCTCGCATCGGCTTAATCGCATCGTGAGCAACAAAAGAACTCACTCCGTACCCATTTAAGCCTGTTGCGATTTGGTGCGCGAGCGCTTTGTGCTCATCTCTGTGGCTGATGAAGAGCCTCAGTGCACCGGTACGCCAAAGACCAACATCTTCCGGGCGGGCCTGTGGTTCTCTCGAGAATGGTCGGGCTTCTTGATACTCAGGGTCGGATTCGTCGTTGGGTTTTACGTAAGTTGCTCTGACGTACTCATCTTCAGTATCGATTGTTGCTTTGTTTAGATCCTCAGACAATCTACGAAATATTTCATCTTGACGGTCTAAGTCGACTAGAGCCATCGCTTCATGTGGCACGAAGAGCACCACATCATGCCCGAAGGTACCACCGTTCCAATTATCGTGTTCGGTTTGCTCACGAACAAACACCCGACTTAGGTCGATTATGTCTCTAAGGTCTTGCCGAGCGTTTCTCTCATAATGCGCCCGAAGCCTCCTCAACGCTGATAGGAGCTTAGGCGGCAGGGCAAAATTTGAGTTCAATCAAGGCCTCTCTACCGATAACCTGTACGCATCACGTATCCAAGAAGCTTCGCAGCTTCCGGCTTCGGCTCGGGTGCTTCAGCTTGCGCAAAGCTTTCGCTTCGATCTGACGGATCCGTTCGCGGGTTACTGAGAATTGCTGACCGACCTCTTCGAGCGTGTGGTCTGTGTTCATCCCGATGCCGAAGCGCATGCGCAGGACGCGCTCTTCACGTGGTGTCAGTGAGGCGAGGACGCGGGTTGTGGTCTCGCGCAGGTTGGATTGGATCGCCGCATCGACGGGCAGCAACGCCGCCTTGTCTTCGATAAAGTCGCCGAGATTTGAATCCTCATCATCGCCAATCGGCGTCTCGAGCGAGATCGGCTCTTTGGCGATTTTCAGAACCTTGCGGATCTTTTCGAGCGGCAGGCCGAGCTTTTCAGCCAATTCTTCTGGCGTCGGCTCGCGGCCAATCTCGTGCAGCATCTGGCGCTGTGAACGGACAATCTTATTGATCGTTTCAATCATGTGCACCGGAATACGGATCGTGCGGGCTTGGTCCGCGATCGACCGCGTAATCGCCTGACGGATCCACCAGGTCGCATAAGTCGAGAATTTATAGCCGCGGCGATATTCAAACTTATCCACTGCCTTCATCAGGCCGATATTGCCCTCTTGGATGAGATCCAGGAATTGCAGGCCGCGATTGGTGTATTTCTTCGCAATGGAGATCACCAGGCGCAGGTTGGCCTCGACCATTTCCTTCTTGGCGATACGCGCTTCGCGTTCGCCTTTTTGGACGCGCTGAACAATCTTGCGGTAATCATCGATCGGGATACCGATCTCTTGCGCGACCATCTGGATCTCGCCGCGAATGGCTTCGATCTTTTCGGCTTCGCGTTCGGTGAAGCGTTCCCACTTCTTCGACATGCCAGCAACGTCCTCGACCCAAGTCGGGTCAAGTTCGCGGCCAAAATAGTTCTTCAGGAATTCAGAACGCGGCACGCCGTGCGCATCGGCAAGACGCATCAGCTGGCCTTCAAGGCCCATCAGCTTCTTATTAATTGCATAAAGCTGCTCAACCAGCGCTTCGATCCGCGCATTGTTGATGTGCATCGTTTTCAGCGAATCAACGATATTGGCCGAGATGCCGTCATAATTCTCTTGGTCTTTTGGCGTCAGGCCTTTGCCTTCCATCCGACGACCAACGAGCTTTTCTTGCAGCTTACGGAACTTGGTGAAGCCAGACGCCATTTCGTCGAGCTTTTCGAGAACGCCTTCGCGCAGCTCCGCTTCCATGCCCGACATGGACATGGCGGCGCCTTCTTCTTCGTCCTCGCGTTCTTCGCGGGCGTGGCGCTCTTCGACGGTTTCGTTTTCGCGCGCTTCTGCTTCTTCTTCGTCGAGCTCGTCTTCTTCAGGCGCTGGGTTTTCGGCGCCATAAGTCGCTTCAAGATCGATCAGGTCGCGCAGCAGGATGCGCTCATTCACAAGCTCGTCGCGCCAGACCATCATCGCTTCGAAGGTCAGCGGCGACTCGCAAAGGCCTCGGATCATCGCATCGCGGCCCGCTTCAATCCGCTTGGCGATCGCAATCTCACCCTCACGAGAGAGCAGCTCGACCGCGCCCATTTCGCGCAAATACATGCGGACCGGGTCATCGGTGCGGTCAGATCCGCGCGCATTGCCCTTCTTGGTGACCGCACCAGTTGTGCCGGTCGTGGCAACAGCCGTGCCTTTGGCCGCTGCTTCGCCTTCTTCTTCATTGTCGACAACAGTGATGCCTTGCTCAGACAGCATGGCCATTGTGTCTTCAATCCGATCTGAAGACAGCTCGTCTTCAGGCAGAACTTTGTTCAGCTGCTCAAGCGTGACATAGCCCTTGGCTTTGGCATCTTTGAGAAACTTTTTGACTTTGGTGTCGCTGAGATCGAGGACCGGACGGTCTTCGCCTTCTTCGAGTACTTCCGCTTTGGCTTTCGCCATTTATCGCTCCTGTCCGCTGCGCGCCGCTTCGCAGCATACACTTTCAATTCCGTAAAAAGGGGTCAGCCTTGATCCGCCTTTTCCGCTGCCTCATTGAGTCGCGCTGTGCGAGCCCTTCTCTCCGACACAAGACGATGACGGTGACGCGCATCCTCTGGCGTTGCAAAAGCCTCGCCAGAATTGCGGCCGGACCCGTCCGTGCCTTCCAGGCGTGCATACTGCTCCAAGGCGATCAGCCATTCCCGCTCCTCTGACCCACCTTGGGGAATTTCTGGGATGTCGGGATAATTCTTTAACAGTTCTGCAGCGCGCAAATTTCCAAGGCTCTCTAAATGGTTGCTGAGAGCCGTCCGGTCAACACCTGATTCAGCAGTATTTTGGCTGATAAGGGCGTCCCGTATGGCCGATACGTCGGGATCTGGAAACTCTGCTACCGCCAGGGCTTCAAAGCCAATCTCGGCCAGGTGGTGATGATCCACCGCCCGCACAACCAGACCGAGCCCCCGCGTCTTGGCCGGCGTGCCGCCTTTTAGGGCTGGCGCGACCACGCGTCCGCCGCGCGATGGCGCCATTGTGCCGCCGCGTTTGGCGGAGCGCATTTGCCAAAGATAATCGCGCATGCGGGCTTTAAGCTCGCGCTCATAGGCTGATTTCACCGCCCCGTTCTGGATCGTGCTCGCGGCTTGCATGAGGCGCTGTTCGAGCCCGGCCTGGCGCTCTGGTGTATCGACTGATTCGATATCGCGCTCGCGTTGCCAGAGGACTTCGACCAGAGGTAGCGCCCCGTCTAAAGCTTTGCCCATGGCGGCGGGGCCCTTATCGCGGATCAAATCATCGGGGTCCATGCCATCCGATAAGAGGCAGAAAAACACGCTGCGGCCGGGCTGCAATCCCGGAAGGGCGCGTTCAATTGAGCGATAAGCGGCGCCGAGTCCGGCCCGGTCGCCATCAAAACAGAGCACCGGCTCCGGCCCTGCCCGCCAGAGCAGTCCGATTTGATCTTCGGTAAGCGCCGTCCCAAGCGGGGCCACCGCATAGCCAAAGCCCGCCTCATTGAGCGCGATAACATCCATATAGCCTTCGCAGACAATCAGACCGCCCTCGTCGGTGCTGCCAAACGCTTCCCGCGCCGCCTTATAGCGATAGAGCACCTTGGATTTGTGGAAGAGCGGTGTGTCTGAGGAGTTCAGATATTTAGGCTTGGCATCCGGTTCCAGCGCCCGGCCGCCAAACGCGATGACCTGGCCGCGCGCGTCTTCGATGGGGAACATCAGCCGGCCGCGGAACCGGTCATAGGGCTCGCCGCCGCCCTCCTTCTCGACCGCGAGGCCTGCCTCAACGATCTCGCTTTTGGAGAAGCCTTTGGATTTCAAATGCTCAAACGTCTTGCGCCAATCATCGGGCGAGAAGCCAAGGCGATACTTGCCCCAGCTGTTTGGGCGCAGGCCCCGGCCTTCTAAATATCGCCGCGCCTCGCCGCCTTCAGGCGCTCGCAAGCACGCCTCGTAATAGGCCGCCGCCGCCTCGCACGCCGCGATCAGGCGTAGACGGCGATCATATTGTTCCTGGCTTTCCGGCGTCGCTTTCGGCAGCGACATGCCCGCTTCATCAGCGAGCTTTTCGACCGCATCCATGAAGGAGAGCCGCTCGGTCTCCATGACAAAGGAAATGACATCCCCGCCAATGCCGGACGAGAAGCATTTGAAGATCTTTTTCTGATCATTGACGTAAAAGCTTGGCGTTTTCTCATTCGTGAAGGGCGACAGACCGACCCATTCTTTGCCTTGCTTTTTGAGCTTCACCTTCCGCCCAATCACTTCAGACGGGCGAATCCGAGCCTTTAACTCGTCGACAAAGCCATCTGGAATTCGGATCGGAGTACTCATTTTGTCTCTATAGCGCGTCCTGAGGGTCGCGCCAGGTGGCGTTTAGGCGACGCCTTTCAATTCTCACCAAAATGTCACCCAAAATCGCGACAAAAATCGCCAGAACGATCAAATTTCATCGATCGGAGCAACCGTATCCTAGCCAGGAAACGCTAGGGTTCAGCAAGGTGGACGTACGCGTGACGCAGAATTTTGACTATAATTCCGTGCCGACCGAACGAGAGTTCGTTTCAGGCCTGTTTATGACTGGATTGATCATCCTGGTCGTCGCCGTCGCTTTGGCCGTTGGCGTGACCTGGTACACAACTCGGGGTTATGAGCCTCAGATCCATTTCCAGGCGCTGCGCACAGCCACGATCCTGCCAATGATCATCGTCCCGCTTTGCGTGACCTTTACCGGCTTTCGGGCTTTGAAGGATTATCGCCAGATGCTGCTTGTCTCGCGCCTGGCGCATACCGATGAAATGACCAATCTCGCCAATCGGCGGGCTTTCATGCAACGCGCTCGGACCTTGTTTGCCGAAACCGATCTCTCTTTTTCCGGGCTCTGCATGTTCATTGTCGATCTCGATCACTTCAAGAAAGTCAATGATGCCTATGGCCATGAGGCCGGAGACGAAGTCCTGATCCATGCCTCGCAGCAAATGATTAAAGCCTTGCCGGATGATGCGCTCATTGCGCGCCTTGGCGGCGAAGAGTTTGGCATCCTCGCGCCCTATAGCAATGTCGCTGAGATCCACGAAATGGCGGAATCGATCCGTCACCATGTGTCGTCTAAGCCCTGTGCTTACAATGAGCACCGGATCCAGGTCTCGGCCAGCGTTGGCGTCGGCATTGCCCACCCGCGCGATACGATTGGCTCGGTCATGACCCGCGCAGACAATGCGCTCTACGAGGCCAAAGATATGGGCCGCAATCGGTTCGTGGTGGCCGCTTAAGGCGCTTCTGCAGCGACGGTCCCGCTGATCGCCGGCACCGCCTCTTCACGCGCAAACCAGTCTGCGAGCGCTTTGTACATGGCAAAGCTCTGATCATCATGCTCGCGGACATAGCCTTCCGGCCAGGCGCTAGAGCGAGCGACGACAATGTCATTCTCGCGGTCGATATAGAGAGTCTGCCCATTCGCGCCCGAGGCGGTGAACGTCCCGTCGGCATAGGTCCACCAATGCCAGGCATAGCCGCGGTTCGGGTTGGGATGGACGATGCCCGGCATTAAGTGCGCTTCGTCCGACACCGTTGCGCGGTCAACCCAATCAACGGGAAGAATTTGCGCGCCATTCCAGGCCCCGCCCTGTTCAATGAACAGACCAAACCGGGCCCAATCGCTGAGCGCGCTGTTAAAAAACGCGCCGCCAATCTCCGCGCCGGATTGTCCCGCCGCATCGAGCACCCAGCCGGCATCATGCTGCATGCCGAGCGGCCGCCAGATCTTCTCTTGGAGATAGTCGGCTGCATCCATGCCCGTGGCGCGGCGCACCAGCTCGATCAGAACTTGGCTCTCAGCTGTGTTATAGTTGAACTTAGTCCCGGGTTCAGTGTCGCGTTTGAACTCGATCGCGATATCGAAGGCCGGGCGTTTGCCGGTCACGACAGAATTGGTCATGAAGTCCAGCGTATCGGTAAAGCCGCCTTCCCAGAGATTGGGATCATAGCGAATACCGGACGACATTTGCAGCGCTTGCTTAATGGTGACGCCATCATAATCGGTGCCGGCAATCTCCGGCAGGTATTTCACCAACGGGTCGTCCACGCTCTCAATCTTGCCCTCGGCCACCGCCACGCCAACCAGGGTCGAGGTGATGGATTTGACCAGAGACCAAGTCGTAAATTGCGTGCCCGCATCCGCACCCCGACCATAGCTCTCATGCACGATCACACCGTCATGCAAGATCATCAGGCCTGAGGTTTCCATATCCGTATAGAGCTCAGCGAGCGTACGGGTCTTGCCTTCATGCTCATAGGTAAACCCATCGAGCACGCTTTCATTGCGCGGCAAGGGTTGCTCGGTCTCACCCTTGGCGACGGTGCGCGTCGGATAGAGTTCGGTGACGCTTTGGAAGAAATAATCGTTGTCGCCTTCGAACGCTTGCGCGCGGGCGATCACATCATTCGGAAATGGCACAAAGCGCGTATAGAGGAACACGCCAGCCGCAGCCCCAATGATCAGCGCGATTGCTGCGATCAGAAATGATTTCATAGCGAACCTCCCGCAAATTCTGCGCGGAGTTAGCGCTCATTTTGGGGGCTTCGTCTAGCCTATCGCGGCGCGAACCGCTTTGCTGGCAGGACCGCATTCAATCTGGCCCGGATAACGCGCGCGCAGAGCGGTCATGCAGCGACCAACATCTTTCAATTTGCGCGCCTGCAATTCCGTCACGACTTCATGAGCGGCAGATTCCAGCGCTTCGCCAGCCAGTGGCTGTGGCAAGAAGCTCAAAATCACGTCCAATTCTTCACGCTCACGTTCCGCATCTGCGACCCGTCCAGCATCGTCGAACTGTTTGATCGATTTTTCGCGTTGCTCGACCATCGTCTCGAGCAAGTCTTGGATGACTTCATTATCGCATCCAGAGCATTCACCGCGCTTGCGTGCGATGACATCGCGATCTTCCATTGCACATTTCACCAGGCGCAAAGTCTGTGCTTCGACGCCGCACGTATCGGTCTCTTCCGCCCGTTTCAAGGCGGATTCAATACGTTTGCGAAGTGTGATTTGGATGGTTTGATCCATCTGACCCATAAGTACGCCTCTAAAAGCCGCAATTTATAACCCAAGACCGCTTGACGGCTTGGTCCGCAACACTCTATCTGCCACCCGTTTGCCTGAAAAACCGTTAAGGATAATCAGACAGCAGACTTATTGCGAAGCGACGGAGATAAGCGTTTGACCGACAAAAATCAATCCAATTTCGCCAATGAGGCGACTGGCGCTCTGGCGCTCGCAGATGGGACAGTTTTCCTCGGAATCGGCGCAGGTGCAACAGGCACAGCGGTTGGAGAGCTTTGCTTCAACACGGCAATGACCGGATATCAGGAGATTCTAACCGATCCTTCATATGCCGAACAGGTCGTTTTGTTCACCTTCCCGCATATTGGAAATGTCGGCGCAAACCCCGAAGATCATGAAGAATCTAGCCTGAATGCCGCCCGCGCTGCGGTTGGGACTGTATTTCGTGAATCCATCACACCGCCATCCAACTGGCGCGCGGACGATCATTTCGAAGCTTGGCTCGCCAAAAAGGGCATTGTTGGCCTCTCCGGCGTTGATACCCGCGCCCTGACTCGCCTAATACGCGAAAAAGGCATGCAAAAATGTGCCATTCAATACGCCCCGGACGGCAATATCGACACAGAATCGCTGATTCAGGCGGCAAAAGCCTGGGAAGGCTTAGAAGCGGCAGACTTGGCCGCAAAGGTCGATGCAGACGCCGAATTTGATCATTCTGAGCGCCTGTGGGCCCTCGGCACCGGCTTCGCGGGTGAGAGCAGCGGTGAAAAGCATGTCGTCGTCGTCGATTTTGGTGTGAAGAAAAACATCCTTCGCAATCTGTCGGAAGTCGGCATTCGCGCCACCGTGGTCAATGGCGATACCAGTTTTGAAACAATTTCGAAGCTCAACCCTGATGGCGTTGTGCTCTCCAATGGTCCTGGCGACCCGGCAGCGACGTTTGAGCGCTCCGGCGCCATGCTAAAAACACTGGTTGAAAGCGGACTGCCAATCCTCGGCATTTGCCTTGGACACCAATTGCTCGCTTTGACGCTCGGCGCCAAGACGATGAAAATGGACCAGGGCCATCATGGCGCAAACCATCCGGTGAAGGACCTGGAGACCGGCAAAGTCGAAATCGTGTCGATGAATCACGGCTTCACCGTTGATGTCGCCACCCTGCCCGATGGGGTCGAGGAGAGCCATCGCTCGCTCTTTGACGGCACCAATTCCGGCCTGAAGGTTGCGGGCAAGCCGATCATCTCGGTCCAGCATCACCCTGAGGCGAGCCCAGGACCGCAAGACAGTTTCTACCTGTTCAAACGCTTTGCGGATCTAATGGCGGGCTAGCGCAAGCTCTTAACGAGCACCTCAAAGGCCGCGTAGACCCTTTCTGTGGTCAATCCGGGCGTGTTCCTCGCGAGCGCGAAACCGGCGCCATTGAGAGAGCTTTGCAGCATGATCGCAAGCGCATCGACATTCTCCGGCTCAACGAAGCCTTTCTTAGACAGGTAACGCACCCCGGCTTTCACGTTCTGGTTGCCGAGATCATGGTCGCTCTCATACCAGCCCGACATGTTTAGGACCGAAGGCCCGTCAACGAGCACGATCTGCTGATAGTCGCGGCGGGTCGTGTATTCGAGATAGGTTCGGCAGCCCGCCAGAAACGCCGCATAGGGATCAGTTAGATTGCGCGCAGCAATCGCCGCTTCGCGGGCCTGATTGTCCATTTCCACCTGAAGATTGGTCCACACCTCGCGAAACAGTTCTTCTTTCGACCGGAAGTGATGAAACAAAGCCCCTTTGGTCATATTCAGCTCGGCACAAATGTCGGTGATGGAGGTGTCGGCATACCCGCGTGCTTCAAACAGGCGCGCAGCCGTTTCAATCAGCTTTGAGCGTGTCTTTTCCGCATCAATTTTCGATCGTCGTGCCATCAGCCCTGAATTTTCTCATTGACGATTAACATACCGGTGGTATGTAAACTCCTACTGCTTGATAACACAGGTAAAAAAACTTGCCAGCGTTGAGCCGTAAAAGTTTTGGGTCGCGGGGACGTTATGCGGACCAAAGTGAGAGCCGGACCGAGAATGCTCGGTTCGGCTCTTGCGCCATTTAGCGCTCCTCTTCTTCGTCCTCAGTCTCGTCTAGACGAAACAGACGCGGATCAACACGGACATTGGTTTCAACATCTGTAAGGTCGACCACCGTGGTGCGAAGGTTGCCATCCGTGGCGAGCCAGCCAAGCAACTCGTAAGAGGCTTTGTCGAAGACCATGGTCAACGTGCCTTCAAGTTCGCCGCTCGCATCCTCAACGCGCACACCATAGCGATCTGCGTTTTGCATCACGCTCAACACCTCAACATCCTCATCGACGTTCAAGTCAGTCGATAGGATCAGGCCGAGCGGGGTGGATCCGATAGGCGCACGATCCACCGTTTCCAGCTCGCTGTCTTCCATCGCCACTGTGGTGCCGTCAGAGACGATCAGGACGGGGGTCGGATCATCATAGTCAAAGCGCATACGGCCCGGACGGTTAAGGGCAAAAGTGCCGGTTGCAACAGAGCCATCGGGATTGGATTGAATAAAGTTGCCTTTCGCGGTTTTCGCCGCAGACAAGGCTGAGCTTGTGGCCGCGAGAATGGTTGGCCACTCATCGGCGGGCAGTTCCCCGGATTGAACGTCGCTTGGGGCCGCTGGAATTGGCTCGATGAGTCCTTCAGCGGGTTCTGACTCAACGTGTTCGGAGACTTGCGTTTCGAGTGGTTCGACGGGCTCAGTCCCGTCCGGCGCGTTTGTGTCGGTCTCTGCGAGAGGGCCTTTGTCGGATGGCTGAGGATTGATCACCTCTTCAAGCATCGGCTCTGCGATGGCGGGGGCTTCTTCCGCTTCGGTCTCTGAGACGATTTCGGGCGCCTCGATCACGGGGTCTGTATCCGCCGAGGTCTCAACACTTGGCTGCGCCTCATCCAGCGCCACCTGCAATCCAAGTTGCAATTGCGGTCCAAGCGTCAAAGCGAGCGCAAGGGTCGAAATAGCGGCAGTTAACATTGGGACACTCCTATATCGGAGCCTCACATAACCTTTGTGCGGCGATAAAAACAGGGCTGAATCAAGGCATTTGCGCCTGTTTTCGTTGCCAGGCGTTCAGTTGCGTCTCGTTCAGGTTGCGCGTCCTAGCGTGCTGGGTCTCCTGTCGATTTCCACAGGAATATAGTAAAGGATACAGCCCTGACTCGATTGTCAAAAATCTTTCGCCGAACCCTGTAATAGCTGAACGTGCTATAGAATTGCTTTTAATTCACTTGGCGAATGTCATAACTGGTGGCGATGGTGCCACACAACTGGGGAGCTTTGTTATGAAGACCACACTTACTTTACTGGCGGCTGCGGCTTTGATCGCAGGCTGCCAAAGCGTCTCGAACCGGACAATTAACACCACAGCAGGCGGCGCGATTATTGGCGCAGGCGTCGGCATGATGGCCGGCGGTGATGATAAGCGCAACGCTGCTATTGGCGCCGTGGTCGGTGGTTTGGCCGGCGCCGCGGTTGGCGTCTATATGGACCGCCAGGAAGAAGAGCTGCGTCGCCAGACCGAAGGCACCGGCATTGAGGTCGAGCGCGTCGGCGATCAGATCGCCCTGAACATGCCATCTGGCATCACATTCGATGTAAACAGCGCCGCGATTAAAGGCGACTTTTACGGACCACTGGATCAAGTCAGCACGACATTGCTTGAGTATCCAAAGACCGCCATCGATGTGGTCGGACATGCAAGCTCTGATGGCGACGATGCTTATAACCAGCAATTGTCGGAACGCCGGGCGAACTCGGTGTCCTCTTATCTGATCAATAGCGGCGTACAGTCCGTGCGCCTAAATGCCATCGGGATGGGAGAATCCCAGCCGGTTGCAGATAACTCAACTCAGGCCGGCCGCGCCGCCAATCGCCGCGTAGAGATCCTTCTCACGCCTATTGTCGAAGAGGGCGCCTGATTAAAAAAGGCCGGAGCAAATTTGCTCCGGCCTTTCTTTTTTTCAAAGCTTCTCAAAGCTGCGGTTTAGGCCGCAGCTTTTTGTTTGACGCCGCCCGGAGGGAAGCGGGAATAGAAGGTCTCGCCATTCGCTGCCATGTCTCGCAGAAGCTGTGGCACTTTAAAGCGGTCGCCATACTTCTCTGCCAGCGCGTCGGCTTCAGCAACAAACTCCGGGATGCCCCAGATCAGATCCATGTATGACGCACAGCCACCGGTATACGGCGCAAAGCCCCAAGCCAGGATCGAGCCGATGTCGGCATCGCGGGCATCGGTGATCACGCCTTCTTCAAAGCAACGCGCAACTTCCACGGCCTGGCGGACCAGGAAGCGGTTGGTCAGGTGCTTTTTCAGCTCTGGCGGGCATTCGTCGACGGTGACATCAATGCGTGAATTGAGATCCGGCCAGAGGCGCGATGGCTTGCCCTTCTCATTATAGTCGTAGAAGCCTTTGCCAGCTTTACGACCGACGCGGCCTTGATCCTCAACCAGCCAAGCCATCATCTGGCCAAGCTCATTTGAATCATAATCAATGCCTGCCGCCTGCGCCATTTGGCGACCGACTTTCAGCGCGGTGTCGAGACCAACCGAGTCAGAGACCTCCAACGCGCCCATTGGCATACCAGACTGGCGGCCAACGTTCTCAATAATGGCAGGCTTGATGCCTTCGGCCAGCATCGCCATGCCTTCTTGGGTGTACGTCCCGAAGCAACGCGAGGTGTAGAAGCCGCGGCTATCATTGACCACGATCGGCGTTTTGCGGATCGCAAGCACATAGTCGATCGATTTCGCCAGCGTCTCTTCGCTGGTCTTCTCGCCGGTAATGATCTCGACCAGACCCATCCGCTCCACTGGAGAGAAGAAGTGGATGCCGATAAAGTTCTCAGGACGTTGGGAGGCTTCCGCGAGACCACTGATTGGCAGGGTCGAGGTGTTCGAACCGAAAATCGCATCGGCGCTGATCACGTCTTCCGCCATTTTGGTGATTTTGGCTTTTAGTTCTGGGTTCTCGAACACGGCCTCTACCACCAGGTCTGCGCCTTTGACATCGTCATAAGAGTCTGTGGTCGTGATCAGGTCGAGCAGCTTGTCGCCCTTCTCTTGCGTGGTCTTGCCGCGAGAAAGATCCTTCTCGACGAGACGGCGAGAATAGTCCTTGCCCTTCTCCGCGTTTTCTTTGGACACGTCGACGAGTACGGTTGGGATGCCCGCTTTGGCTTGCACATAGGCAATGCCTGCGCCCATCAGACCCGCACCGACAACAGCGATCTTTTTGAACTCAGCCTTGTCATAGCCTGCCGGACGGTTGCCACCCTTAGACAGCTCCTGCATGGACAGGAAAAGCGAGCGGATCATCGCTTTTGCTTCTGGACGCTGCTGCGTGTTGATGAAGTAGCGTGTTTCAATCCGCAGACCGGCATCGATCGGCACTTGGGTGCCTTCATAGACGCAAGACAGGATGTTGTTCTGCGCTGGGTAATTGCCGTATGAATTGGCCGCCAGCATCGCGTTCGACATGGTCGCGACTTGGCCCGCGCCTGGTGAGCGGTGGACCACACCACCCGGCATTTTGAAGCCTTTCTCGTCCCATGGCGCTTTGGCTTCTGGGTTGGCTTTGATCCAGGCTTTACACTTAGCCACCGTGTCGGCTGTCGGTGCGAGTTCATTCACGACGCCCATTTTATGGGCTTTCTCAGCGTTAAAGCTCTTGCCTTGCAGGATCAGCGGAAGCGCTTCCTGGACACCGATCAGACGCGGCAGACGCTGCGTTCCGCCAGCGCCTGGCAGAAGGCCGATCTTGGCTTCTGGCAGACCGAACTGGATCTTCGGATTGTCATTGGCGGCGACGCGGTAATGTCCGGCGAGCGCCACTTCCAGACCGCCGCCAAGGGCGAGACCGTCCAGCGCCACGGCGATTGGCTTGCCGCAGGTTTCGAGCTCGCGCAGCGTTTTGTTGAGCGAGAAACCGCGCTCAAACTGTTTGGCTTTCAGCTCGGCTTCGGACATTTCCGATTCCGGCTTACCGCCGCCGCCAGCGCTTTCATTCATTTCGCCAAGGTCTGCCCCTGCGCAGAAGCCTGACGGCTTGCCAGAGGAGAGAACGAGACCAGTGATCTTATCATTGGTCGCAACTTCATTGGTGATCGCGATAATGTCTGCAATCGCTTTACCGGTCAGCGTGTTCATGCTGCGGCCCGGCACATCGAACACAGCGTGCGCGATGCCATCACCATCAATATCGAAAGAGAATGTTTCGAGGTTCATTTGTCTGTTTCCTGAGACTCTTGGGTGTCTTCATCACCCGACTTTTTATTGATTTGGGAGAATGCGAGACCAAGGCCTGATCCCATCGCCACGCCAGCGCCAATGCCGACGGCTAGATTATCGATGGCCACACCGATCGCGACACCAATGGAAATTCCAATGGCAAGACCAACGCCGAGACCCGATCCTCCCATTGCTCTTAAACGCGTTCGATGATCGTCGCGGTGCCCATACCGGCGCCGACACAGAGTGTGACGAGCGCGGTTTCTTTGTCCGCCCGCTCCA